>JAHDGW010000173.1 GCA_020631635.1 Saprospiraceae bacterium | reverse complement strand
ATTCAATAGCAACTATTAAAATGAAATATGATTGCCTAGTTTCCAAGAAGAAACTCATTTTGATTGTTGTCCCCATTTGGTGGAGGAGTACATGAGAAACTGATACGTTTAATTACCGCTGAGGAATCAAACCGCCTTGTGATGACGTGACAAGGCATGTAGATTTACTATCAATAATACGAGTCTTAATATTTCTACTACGGGCTAAAATAAACTGTTGAATTCAAGACTTCAAAAAAAAAAGAGATTTAAGCTATTAGCTTAAATCTCTTTTTACGTTCGATTAATTTTTATCACTGTTAGATCATCTCAGCTTGTTTTTGGCGAAGTATCTTATTGGCCATATCGAGTATGTCCGTACGAACTAATTTGACCAAGCCTCCATTTGGTCCTTGTTGAACATGTTTACCGGTGAGATCGCCCTCGTTAAACTTATTTGCGCCAAAATAATTACGGACAGTTTGTTCCTTTAATTTTAGTTCTTTAGCGATCAGTTTTATACTACCAGAAGGTAGTTGATGTTTTATTTTTCGTAACCTGGAAAAAGAAATATTCATAATGTGCTAGAATTGATTTTAGTTGCTATAATAATTGAAATTACTCTTTAAATTAATCAATTATTTGGGCTATATCAAGCTATGCGACATATAAATTGTTTTATGAAATTACAAAACATGTTCTACAGGAGTATAATCTAGGTCAAATGCATCGGCAACACCTTTATATACTACTTTATGATTGACAACATTGAGGCCTTTACGTAATGCGGCATCTTCAGCACATGCTATTCTCCATCCTTTTTCGGCTAATTTCAGAGCATAGGGTAGAGTAGCATTAGTAAGTGCAATGGTGCTAGTATACGGTACAGCGCCTGGCATATTAGCTACACAATAATGTACGATATCATCTATGATAAAGGTTGGGTCTTCATGTGTAGTAGGTTTGCAGGTTTCTATACATCCACCTTGATCAACTGCTACATCTACTAGCACAGTGCCCGGTTCCATATCTTTAAGCATCTCTTTTGTGATCAGATTTGGTGCCTTTGCTCCAGGGATCAATACTGCACCTACGATCAGATCATGATCTTTGATAAGTGATCTGATGTTATATTCATTAGAGTACATAGTTGTGACATTGGCGGGCATTACATCGGCAAGATATCGCAGTCGTGGTAGACTTATATCCATCATAGTGACATGAGCACCGAGTCCGGCAGCCATTTTTGCCGCTTGTGTACCCACTATGCCTCCTCCTAGTATCAATACTTTACCAGGGGCCACTCCAGGAACACCGCCTAGAAGAGTTCCTTTTCCACCCATGGGTTTCTCTAAGTATTTGGCACCCTCTTGTATAGACATTCTACCAGCAACCTCTGACATAGGTACCAGCAATGGTAAAGATCTGTCACTAAGCTCAACGGTCTCATATGCAAGGCATGTTGCTCCACTTTCTAGCATGGCATCAGTAAGCGGACGGTGAGAGGCAAAATGAAAATACGTAAATACGAGTTGGTCTTTTTTGATTAAAGGGTATTCTGATTCAATCGGCTCTTTGACTTTGATTATCATATCCGCGATATCGTAAGTGGCCTCTATTGTGGGTAAGATGCTTGCACCAGCTCCAGTATAATCATCATCACTATACCCAGAACCTTTCCCTGCGTTATGCTGAATATATACGGTATGTCCCCTCTTGACAAATTCCATAGCGCCAGCTGGGGTAAGGGCAACTCTGTTTTCGTTGTTTTTTATCTCTTTTGGTACTCCTATTATCATTGCTTATAATTTGATCTTATAAAGCTAAATAGAACTAAGAATAAGGAAAAGGAAAAGAATAAATTAATGTGAGGGAAAGAAGGAGATATGGAAGTAATACAATAAAAAAAGCCCGTGAGACGAACCACGGGCATTACTCAATTTAATAACCAAAACTCATATACTTCTTTAAAGGCAAAAGCCGTGCCAAAACATTACAATTTATATTATACAAGAAGTACCCTCACCGATATGATGTTATTAATTTTCTTTTCAGTAATGGGCGAAGCTATACCTGTGGCTTACAGTGAAGAGTAGAGTTTCCACTACAGCCCATTAGAAAGAGACTTTAGATGTATAGAATAAAAATAGCAGGAAACAACAAATGGAATGACCTTAAATAAAAAAAGCTCCGAATAACTTCGGAGCAAAAACGAATTTTACAATTTAATAACCAAAACTTACACAATTCAAATATATAACATATTATTTAAAATTGTAATATGTAAGTGTCTTTTTTTCAAGACTATACTTATATATAAAATATTTAATGTGTAAAATGCAGATTTTCAGATTACTTGGCGCTTGTGCGGTGCCCAAGTATTTTGATCATAAGATTTAGTTTTTTTGTAAAGTCGCTATTTCTCTCAACAATACCTCAATACTATGAGTACCTTCCTGACCTAAGCTCAAGGAATATTTATTTACATAAAGATCTATATGCTGTTGTATAACGTGATCATCGATCTCTTGAGAATGCTCTTTTATAAATGGACTTAGCTGATCTGGATGAGTATAGCCATACTCAATACTTTTTTTAATCATATGGGATACTGTATTTTTGAGCTTTGGTCCATACTTATGTTGTATAGCGATACAGCCTAAAGGAATAGCAGCCTTAGTATGTGTTTCCCAATATTCTCCTAAATCTTTGATCTTGAGTAATCCCTTAGTTGCGTAAGTAAATCTATTTTCATGTATAATCACTCCAAGGTCAACCTCTCCACTAATAACGGCCTGTTCAATTTCTGAGAATAGATACTCCTTCTTATTGTTGATTTCAGGATGTGCATACTGTAGTAATAGATTAGCAGTAGTGCGATCTCCAGGAATAGCTGTTATCGCTTCTTGAAGATCCATAGTTTCAAGCCATTTTTTATTTTTTGCAATCAATAATGGTCCACATCCCCTTCCAAGAGCAGCACCTGCGTCTAAGTGATGATACGTGTCTCGTATAGTAGCATAATTATAAAAGCTCATTTTACTAATTGCCAATTCATGATTTCGGGATCGAGCATTAAGCTCAGCTATATCTGCAATGACCCATTCAAATTCGATACCTTCTGTATCTATCCAACCATTTACTATTGCACCTAGCATAAAAGTGTCATTGGGACAAGGAGAGAAGCCAAAACTTAATTTCATTTTATATAGTTGATTTTAGCCTATGAAAAAATAGTATCATGATAACGCCATGTTTTCATACCATAGCAGATGATGGTAATAATAACAGCTTTCAGCCGAAATGGATTATATATCTTTGCTCTTTATCCAGAAACGAAAATATAGCCGTGATAGATCCCGATATTAAAATCATATTTGAAGATAATCATCTAGTAGCTATCAATAAACCTAGTGGATGGCTGGTACATGCTGATCGTACAGAAGATATTACAGCTCTTGATCGTATTAAATACTACATAAAGGTAAGGTATAACAAACCTGGCGATGTATTTTTAAATACAGTACATAGGCTGGACCGACCAGTAAGTGGTATCCTATTATTTGCCAAAACCTCTAAGGCTCTCTCTAGGATGAATGAAATGGTGAAAGCTCGTAAAATTTCTAAAAAATACCTGTGCCTCGTCGAGCAGCGACCTGAGCCTATCAAGGGAAAGTTAGTTAACTCGATTGCTAAGAATAAAAAGAAGAATGTTTCATTCGTCACTAATAACAAAAAGTTTAAGCCTAAGTCTTGCACTCTGCATTATGAGCTACTCCTCTCTTATACCAATAAACATTTATTAGAAATCGATCTAGAGACAGGCAGGTCGCATCAGATACGGGTGCAACTGAGTCATAACCTTTCTCCGATCTTGGGTGATATCAAGTATGGAGCTAAGCGGATATTGGATGACGCATCCATAGCATTGCACTGTTCAGAGATGAGTTTTATACATCCCGTCAAGAAGGAACCCGTCCGTATCACAGCGAGGGTACCTGATAATGTAGATTGGCAGGATATCAGTATTTGATTTAATTTTTCTAGTTAAATTATTAAAGTTGAATTTTCCTCGTACTTTTGTATTGTGAGGACTGAACGGTCAGCTCCCTCTGAATTCCCCCAGGGTGGAAACACAGCAAGGGTAAGAGGTTGTAGCGGCTAGGTTTAGTTCCTCACTTTTTTATTTATCACTCCTTCAATCCAGACACATGAAGTTTTTCGTTGATACAGCAGACCTAGATAGCATAACAGAAGCCAAAGATTTAGGAATTCTAGATGGTGTTACTACCAATCCATCTTTGATGGCTAAACAGGGTATCAGTGGTGATAAAAATGTGTTAGATCATTATAAAAAGATTTGTGATCTAGTCGAGGGAGATGTATCAGCGGAGGTGATTTCTACTGATTTTGAAGGTATGGTCATGGAGGGCGAAAGACTAGCAGAAATTGCACCCAATATAGTCGTGAAAGTACCTATGATCAAAGAAGGAATAAAGGCAATAAGCCACTTTACGAATCGAGGCATACGTACCAATTGTACCTTGGTATTTTCTGCTGGTCAGGCTATTTTGGCGGCTAAGGCAGGTGCGACATATCTTTCACCATTCATAGGTAGGGTAGATGATCTTAATTGGAATGGGATGGATCTTATTCATGATATCGCTGAGATTTATGCGATACAAGGTTTCGATACTGAGATCTTGGCAGCTTCCGTCAGAAGTTCGTTACATATCGTTCAAGCGGCTAAATCTGGTGCTGATGTTGTGACCTGTCCACTGAAAGCTATCTTAGGTTTATTGAATCATCCACTGACCGATATTGGATTAGCAAAATTTTTAGCAGATCATAAGAAAGCGAATAGTTAAATTTTTGTATTTTCGTGTAACCTGAAAAACCTAGTTTAACTCAAACCTAGGTATGAAATTCTTTTATTTACGCGGAATCTTATGTGTTAGTTTATTTCTGACAACTATATACGTCAATGCTCAATCGACATATCATAATGATAAATTAGAGCATATAAGCCATCTCAAGGACGTGGATTATGTGTTTGATTATTCAAGAGATCGATACATTTTACATTCTTACTCCGTAGATGGGCATCAGGTAATCGAGTTCTATTTAAAAGAAGATGAGTCGTTTGTAGGAGCTTATTATAATAGTAATATTTTACAAGTGAATGACTTAAATTACGTTCAGAGAAATAAAGAACTTGCTAAGTCATTAGAGGATAAACCCTACATACGTCATTTAGCAGAAGAGCTTAGATCTCCTATGCTTGGTATGAATTACCTAGATTTTGTTGACTTATTTATGGAGCCATCCGAAATTGCATATGGGATCAGCGGTGATCAGCAGACGATCAAATTTGAATACCAAAACAAGATTTTATTATTTAGAGATGATATCTTAGTTGATATCCAAGATGCACTCTAAGCTATGGTCTATCAATCTATTCACAGTTTGGCTTCCATTTCTGCTAAACTCTCCAGTGGCTCTATTGGCTAGTATGGCATTCAGCGATATCGCTCTATGGCCTAGGGCTTTGGCAAGAAGATAAATGCCGGCAGTTTCCATTTCCAAGTTTGTTACTTTTTTTCCTTCTATGCTCAGTTTTTGGTAGGTATCTTTACTATATATTGACTGTAATCTTAGTGACCTGCATTGCGGTGCATAAAATCCTGGCGCTGTGATGGTGACACCTGATCTCCCGATATTTTTGAATGTTTCTTGTAATTCAGGTGCTCGTACGATATAATGTGGCGCCTCAAAAGCTTGATCCAGTGAATGCTCCTTTGTTCTGGCATAGTAGTGACCCAAAGCATCCAATCCGATGGCATATTCTGATCGTATAAAGCTATCGACAGCTATATCTTGTTGTAAGCTTCCTGAAGTGCCGATTCTGATAAAATTTAATTGAGTTTTGCTTTCCTTAATCTCTCGATTTTTGAAATCAATATTGACTAAAGCATCTAGCTCATTAAATACAATGTCAATATTGTCTGTCCCAATACCTGTAGATATAACGCTTAAGGTTTTTCCATTGAGTTCGCCAGTGATAGTTTTAAATTCACGATTACTACGTGACAATAATACTTGGTCAAATCGCTGAGCAACCAAATCTACTCGTTCCGGATCGCCGACGGTAATAATTGTATTGGCAATATCCTCAGGTCTGAGGTGGAGGTGATAAATACTTCCATCACTATTGAGTATCAATTCTGATTCTTTGATCATATTGAGTTTTATTTTTTAGGAATCCATATAAAGATTAGAAAACTGTTTTGAAATTTTGACCTTATACCTATGATATTTATTTGCTTTGCTGAAGCTTTTAATTTTCAAGAGTATAACAACTATAATAATCTCCTATGCGCAAAATATTTTATCTTAAAACATGTAACACTTGTCAAAAAGCATTAAAATTTTTAGATGCTGGTGATGGAGTAGAACTGCATGAAATCAAATCAACCCAAATCTCTACCGAAGATCTTGAATATATGAGATCACTTGTCGATACATATGATGATTTATTTAGCAAGAGAGCCATGAAGTACCGCTCTCTAGGTCTTAAAGAGAAGAACCTTTCAGAAGAAGAAATGAAAGACTACATTTTAGAAGAGTATACTTTTTTAAAAAGGCCAGTTGTGGTGGTAGGTGATCAGATATTTATCGGTCATAGTAAGAAAGCATTAGAAGGTGCCAAATCCGCAATACATGGAGCTTAGTAAAGAATCGATAAGTAGTTACTTTCAGTCTCTTCAAGATAATATCTGTAGTTCTCTAGAAGAATTGGATGGTACTGGTAAATTTCATGAGGATAAGTGGAATCGTCCTGATGGTGGGGGAGGTAGATCGAGAGTCATTCTTGGAGACCATATAGAAAAAGGTGGAGTCAATTACTCTGCGGTACATGGCCCCATGCCAGAGAAGATTACCAAAGCATTAGGTGTAGATCCTTGCGAATTTTATGCAACAGGAGTATCTATAGTCTTGC
>JAHDGW010000172.1:4549-6981 GCA_020631635.1 Saprospiraceae bacterium | reverse complement strand
ATTACTTTCGATATAGCTGGTGCAGATGCATTGGGAGGTACTTCTAATCAGGGAGTTTCATATGATGCCATTAAAAACTACGGTGGTAGTGCCTGCACCTCTGACATGAATATCTCAGGTGTTACCGCAAAATTAGACTTTAGCTATACCACAGCAGTTAATGACTGTTTCACTATTATTGATGGATCGGGTACCCTTACTGGTGAATTTAGCATGATAACCTTGATGAATTCTAATATCCAAACTTATACTGTCGATTATTCTGATAATACAGAAGTAGAGATTTGTATTACTGCTATCCTCCCCGTAGAATTCGCATATTTCACTGGCGAAAAAACTGAGCGTGGTACAAAACTCGGTTGGATGACGTACACGGAGATCAATAATGAAGGTTTTGAAGTAGAGAGAAGTATTGATAATAAAAACTGGAAATCTATTGGATTTGTCAAAGGAAACGGTAACTCTATTAAGGCTACCGAATACTCTTACCTAGATAGTGAAGCTCATTCTGGAATTGTAAATTATCGTCTAAAACAAATGGACTTTGACGGTCGATTTGAATGCAGTGATGTACTTACACTTACATATGATGGTAGAGTACGAGCTATTGCTTTCTATCCTAATCCAGTTAAAGAAACACTTTTTATAGATAATCCCTCGCTAGAGGATATTGAGGTCAATATCTTTGACGTAAATGGTAAAACTGTTTACAGCGCTAGCGGAGCACTCTATCAAATATCTATGGATCAAGTTGATACAGGTATGTATTTTATTAATATCAAAAACGCATCTGGCGAAACAACCCATAAGCTAATTCATAACTAGACAAAAAATACATTTCATTTTTTAGATTTGTGGCGGATCCCTTTGTGGTCCGCCATATTTATATGTACAATGATCAAACTCAAATTAGTCTACATGAAGCTCGCTTATCCTATAATCGCAATTATTCTGTTTGCTATTCTAAGTTGTTTTCCTCGTGAGGAGTCAAAACCAATGGCTGAGCCTACAGACGATATTCTAGGTAAACTGCAACACGGATTTGAGATATCTCAGCCGAGTAAAGAAAAGTTTGAGGAAGGATTACTATTGCTACACAACTTTGAGTACGATGATGCCTTATCGTCATTTCAAGAAGCCACTGCGCTCGACAGTACCGAAGTCATGAATCACTGGGGCGAGGCTATGTGCCATTACAAAGCCTTGTGGAAATTACAAAATACCGATAAAGGGAAGGCGATCTTATCGAGATTAGGAGATACGAAAGAAGATAGATTAGCCTCCATAAAGAACCCTATAGAACATATCATGTGGGAGCTGGTAGAGATTATGTATGGAGAGGGCGATTTCAAAGAAAGAAATAATTTGATCAAAGAGCATCTAGCAAGTTCTCATCAAAAATATCCCAATCATCAAGAGATTTCAGCATTCTATGCGTTATCCTTAATCTGGGCAACCGAGGAATATGGTGATGGAAGCGAGGATCTCAGGCTAGCCGCTACGATCACCGACAACATCACTAAAGTCAATCCTCTACATCCTGGTGCCTTACATTACAAAATACATGCGCTAGATGGGCCAACGTCAGCCCAAGGAGCATTAGATGCGGCTGATGCTTACGCCAAAGTTGCCGCTGACGCGGCACATGCTTTACATATGCCATCACATATCTACCTTGCCATAGGAGAATGGGAAGGAGTTGTTAATTCCAATCAAGAATCTTATGACGCCAGTGTAGCGCGGATGAAGGAGCAAAACCTAGACGACGGTGCTCGTGGTTATCATTCATTTGCATGGTTGCACTATGGTCTTTTACAGCAAGGCAGATATAAAGAAGCCAAGAAAATATTAGAAGATATGATCTCTTTAGTACCAAAAGACCCGACCAAAGGAGCAAGAGGATATCTACTAGGGATGCAAAGTCGTCAGTTAGCAGCAAGTCCGTCACTCGTTAAAGAAACTCCATTTGACCTAGATGTAAAAGTCGATGATATTGGGATTATCCCCCAATCTGTCAGAAGCTTTTTGCGAGCGCAGCTTGCATTTCAACGGGAAGATGCGACTGTCATTCAAGAAGAAATCGATTGGCTTTCCAATAAAATCGTAACCGCATCTCAAGAAATAGAAGTAGGAAACTTAGCCATGTGCTCTACTGGAACGAGTAGATATGCACCTACCGAAAACAGTGTCAGAAGCGCCGAAGTGATCAAACATCAGATGCAAGGCATGATCGCTATATTAGAGCAAAACGACGAGCTTTTCGAAACACATATGAAGAAAGCCGTTGAACTCGAAGAACAAACTAATTTTCCAGCAGGACCACCAAGAATCACCATCCCTTCCTATGAGCAATATGGAGAATGGTTGATTGCTCAAGAGAAATATACTGAAGCAAATAAGCTATATGATAAAGCGCTATTGCGAATGCCTCG
>JAHDGW010000172.1:0-4539 GCA_020631635.1 Saprospiraceae bacterium | reverse complement strand
CAAGTTCCCTGATGGGGAAAAGTACCTGCTTAAAGGCAATGGATAAAAAAGTAGAGCTACAAAAGGTTCAAAAAGAACTTGAAACTATATTAGCAAATGCTGATGCATAATGACTCCGTTTTTAATAATTGCACCTTAAAACCACTTAATCGTAAGATCGATCAAGCGTTGTTTGAAATTGTCATACGGTGGTGTCAATAGGTCAAGAGCATTGGGGATGTGTTGCTTAAAAACTGCACGAGCATTCGAAAATGACTTAAACCCTTCAAATCCATGTGCCTTACCAATTCCACTGTTATTGCTGCCACCGAAAGGTAGATTAGTATTATAAAAGTGAGCTGCATTATGATTGATACAAGTACCGCCCGCCCTCGTATTATGGATGATATGCTTGATATTACTCTGCTTTTTACTATAAATATACAAGGCTAGAGGCTTCTCTTTAGCATTGATCTGCTCGATGACGCTATCAATATTTGTATAACTATACACGGGTAGCACGGGACCAAAGATCTCTTCGGTCATCAACTTAGAGTCTTTAGCTACATTGGTCATCAAAGTAGGTGCAATATAATCTTGACTATCATCTAAATCAGCACCAGCCTCTATAGTCGCACCTTTGGCGATGGCATCATCAATATAACTTTTCACTCGCTTGAAGTGCTTTTGATTGACGATCCTTGCATATGAGGGTTCACTGGATGCATCTTCGGTATAAAAAGTCTTCATTTGCTTTTTAAACTCTCCTATAAATGCCTCCATTTGACGTTCGTGCACGAAGGCATAATCGGGAGCTATGCAGACTTGCCCGTTATTGACATATTTACCCCAGGCGATCCTTCTTGCAGCCAACTTTACGTTAGCAGTTTCATCTACAATGGTTGGAGATTTTCCTCCGAGCTCAAGTGTAACGGATGTAAGATGCTCAGCCGCCGCTTTCATAACAATCTTCCCTATACTAGGCGCTCCTGTAAAAAAGATATGATTGAATGGTAACTTTAGTAACTCAGTAGAGGTCTCTACTCCACCCTCTAGTAGGGCTACCTCATGCTCTTCAAACACTTCTTTTACAATTTTACTCATGAGAGCTGATGCATGCGGAGTCATCTCTGATGGTTTGATCATGACTGTATTACCCGCTGCGATCGCCGATGCCAAAGGGCCAAAAGTCAAGTTGATCGGGAAATTCCAAGGAGATATAATAAGTACAACTCCCTTTGGCTCATACCTAATGTAGGCGCTAGACCCCATCATAGCCAAAGGTGTTTTGACATCTTCACCTCTCATCCATGATTTCAAATCTCTTTTTACATGTTTGATTTCACTTGTTACAGGATAGATTTCGGTCAGATCCACCTCACTTGGATGCTTCCTATAATCATTGTGCAATGCTTCCTTTATTTGCGAACGATATTTGAGTACAGCCTCGTGCAATTTTTTCAACTTAGCTATACGCTGGCTAGCACTGGTATTAGCCACTTCAAATTGATTCTCTTTTTGTAGATCAAATATTCTTTGGATCTCAGATCTTCCAGATTTTTGTTTAGTGGGTTCTATTATCGTCGTTGCGCTACTCATATGGCTGTTATAATTATGTTGGAAAAGATAAGGATTATTGCCGATTTTATAACTAGACTATATAGAAAGACTAATATTCCATCAGCTATATTATCATTCTATTATAAGTAGCACTTTGTCCTTCATTCTAGTCCGAGAATAGCTGTATATTCAACGATGTAATCATACTATCCCACTCGATATTATGATATCATCTTTATTATTCAATATCAATTCAGGTCATGGATAACGAAATATTAAGCAAAGCAATACCGGTGACCATGCTTCTTGTACTAGGTATCATAGAAGCCATTGGTGGTCTTTACTATGATGATAATCGGACCAAAAATGATTGGACGATAGAACTGATAAGCTTATTTACACTTCCTACTCTTATACAACCCGCCATATTTATTGTAGTAATATGGTTGGGGCAAACTTGGTTTCCTTCGTTTGAAGATTCCTTGATTGGCTTAAATGTAGGCTGGCAAATCTTAGCTTTTCTGATTTTAGATGACATGACTCAATATTGGTGGCATCGCCTATCACACTCCAATCGCATGATGTGGAAGCTACATCGCCCTCATCATGTAGTAGAAGAGATGGGTGTTTTAGTTACCTACAGAAATGCAATGCTCTACTACGGTCTCATGCCCGGTATTTGGCTATCCGCGGCATTGATTTTTTTAGGCATGGGCTATGTCTATTTATTTTATCTTCCTATCAAACTCACAGTGATCCTACTAGCACATAGCGAAACCAAGTGGGATCGAGTATTGTACAAATATTCATGGCTCCATCCAGTTGCATGGATAGTCGAAAGAACAATCTCTACTCCAAGCACTCACTTTGCTCATCATGGACTTACTGCAGAAGATGGCGTCTCTCACCCTAATGGAAACTATGGTAACCTTCTCTTTATTTGGGATGTGATATTTGGTACCGCCAAGATCACCAGAAAATATCCTACTAAATTCGGTGCATGGAATCAGATCAAGGAAGGATGGCATGTGCAGCTATTCTTTCCATTTATCAGATCCTCAAAGCCTGAGAGTGAATTGCATTCTTTGATCACCAAAAACGACTACGATCCCTCCATCGATTTTAAGAGTTTTGATCGATAATATTTTTCTTTATCCTGATGTTATCAAAATAAAATTACTCCTTTGGCTTTTGGAAAAGAGCATTATCAATTAGACTAATAATTGTTACTTTTGGGTGCTATTCAAGTCTTAGAATAGTCTCTAAAATTGAATTCTCTTATGCCGTTATTGATACCTTGCTTATTATTGATCCTAGGTTTTGTAGTCCTCATCAAGGGGGCCGACTGGATGGTACATGGAGCATCGATTTTAGCTAAAAAGTATAATGTTTCTGACTTAACCATAGGACTTACCATTGTCGCATTTGGCACCTCAGCACCTGAGCTTGTCATCAATGCGATCGCCTCCTTTGATGGACAATCAGAGATCATCATTGGGAATATCATAGGGAGTAGCAACTTCAATTTACTGATGATCTTAGGCATCACTGCTATTATATATCCTATTTCTGTTCAAGGTAATACGGTATGGAAAGATATCCCGATTGCGTTAGCTGCTGTCTTGGTGTTTTATCTTTTGGGAAACGGATTTTTTATCCAAGATGAGTATAGTATTTCAAGACTAGAAGGGGTGGTGATGATACTGCTATTCTTTTCCTTTCTATACTATGTATATATGAAATCTAAGCACGAAGAAAATGAAGATCTTGATAAAGAAGATCTCAATATGAAAACCATCTATGTATGGTTGTATATCATCGCAGGCATGGCAGGGCTGATCATAGGAGGCAATCTTGTAATGGATAATGCCATCATTATTGCTACAGATTTTGGTGTCAGTAAAAAAGTAATCGGCCTCACGATCATAGCTGCAGGTACATCATTGCCAGAACTTGTTACCTCCGTGGTGGCAGCAGTTAAGAAAAAAAGCGATATGGCGATAGGCAGTATCCTTGGCTCCAATATTTCCAATATTCTTTTGATTATTGGAGTGAGTGCTTTGATCCATCCAATTGATTACGATCCTTCTTTTAACCAAGACATGCTTATGCTTATGGTTGGCACATTGTTTTTATTTGTGTTTATGTTCATAGGTAAAAGAAATACGCTTGGACGAGCAGGAGGATGTATCATGCTAGGCTCCTTTATCATTTATACTATCATACTTTTGATGAATAACTAGAGATACAAATAGGGACAGTAATTATACCGTATCAAGCTCTAGCACCGTGATCTCAGGCCACATCCCTACTCTACCCGGGAATCCAAGGTATCCAAAGCCTCGATTGACGTATAGCTTCTGATCTTTTTCCTCATATAGACCTAGCCAACGCTTGTAACGGTATTGTACGGGACTCCACTGCATTCCAGGCAATTTGATACCGAATTGCATCCCATGAGTATGACCGCTCAGTGTAAGATCTATATGCTGAGGATGATCAATCACTTTCTCTTCCCAGTGAGTAGGGTCATGGGATAAAAGAAGATTGAACGTATCTAAGTTCGCATCTGCAATACTTTGATCGAGATCTCCTTTTTTAGGAAAATGTCGGCTTGACCCCCAGTTTTCTACCCCTAATACATTGATATGCTCACCGTCTTTCTCTATACGTCGATGATCATTCATGATGAGGTCAAAACCCATATACTCAAACTTAGAATAGAAATCATCCCAGTATACTTTTTTCTCTACCTCTCCATCATAATATCTACTGCCATAATAATCATGATTTCCTAAAATGGCAAACTTACCATAAGGAGCTTGCAGAGAAGCAAATATGTCCATGAATGGGTCGATCTCATCTTTATGACTATTGACGAGATCTCCCGTAAATACGATCATATCCGGTTTCTGATCTTGGATCATCTGTATGCCTCTGGCGACCTCCTCTTTATCATCCCAACTACCCGCATGAATATCGCTAATTTGTACAATTTTA
>JAHDGW010000171.1 GCA_020631635.1 Saprospiraceae bacterium | reverse complement strand
AAGTCAAGCTTATATTCCCGGTGAAATTTTAGATATTAACCTAAGCGTCACCTATAACAATGGTTGTATCATTTCTACGGACAAAAACGATATCGATATAAATAATGTAATTACTCCAGCTTCATTTGTAAATGAACTTACGAATTGTAATAATCCTGATGGGAGCTCAGACTATAATATCAGTTTGATTACGGATGCTGCATATGATGTAGCCAGTATTAATTGGGTATATACTATTGATGGAGCAAACTCTACCACTACCACAGGAAGCATGATCAATATAAGCGGTAATGAAGGATCTAATGTAGTAATCAATGCTACTATCACATATACCAATGGATGTATAGAAACTGCTCAAAGTAGTTTCGTCATTGAGTCTGTAGGATTAGAAGTTATCAATAATAACATTACGCTATGCCAAGGCATGACCACAGCGTTGATACAAAATGGCAACCCAAATTGGACGTATGTTTGGGCTCCAGAATCTGGACTTGATCTTTCTGATCCTAGCAATCCTATATTTATAGGTGATGCTTCAGCTATGTATGAAGTAACTGTCTCAAATGGCAACTGTAGCCTTTCCGAAAGTATAAGTATCTCTATAGTAGATCAAATGTCCTTAAATATTAGCGGTCCTGCAGTAAGTTGTGATGGTACCGTAGAATTACAAGTAACAGGAGCTGGTACTGATGCAAACTATGAATGGTCAGAGACTTCTGATTTCTTAAATATCATTGCTACTGGAAATACGCTTAATACTTCCTTATCAAGTAATGAACAGATTTATTTTGTTCGCGTCAGTGGTAGTGTATGTGATATTGCTGTTGCATCATTTGTCGTAGAACTTAATGATATCGTATTCGATGCAATATCACAAGTAGACGCCTGTAGCGGCGATGATTTTACACTTAACCTCTTAAGTGATGATAGTAATCTACAGAGTATCACTTTCGAAAACGATGCTCATATCACATCGGGAGCTGATACGGCTAGTCCTACAATATCTATCGGTACGTCAGAAAATACTGACTTTACCCTGAGCTACACCATCATTGACATCAACGGATGTAGTACCTCGGGGTCAGTCTTAATTAATGTTTCTGATCAACCGCAACTCAATTTTACATCTGCTCAGACATGCGGTACTACCACGGTATGCTTTGCAGGTCTAGATCCTTTAAGTGGTCAAGAGTTAGTTATTGATATGACTACTACGGTAGAAGTCACTGATACAGAACAATGCTATGATTTTGGAGCTTTGGGTTCGTACAACGTAGTACTACAAGGTACAGGAATGACTTGTGCAGGACAGAGTGAGATAAGTATCGTTACCGTCAATGAAAGTGCTGACCTGACTATCGTAGGAGATACAGTAAGCTGTGACGGAGTCGTACAACTAGAGGTGTCAGGAGGTCCGACAAACATAAATTATGAATGGGCTACCGATATCGATTTCAATAATGTTATTCAAGTGGGATCAGTCTTAAATACAGATCTCATGGGTGCTACTGGAGCAACTTATTATGTACAAATTGAAGGAAATAATAATTGTGAAAGTGAAATAGACTCTATTCGAGTACAAGACGGTTTCTTTGAACTTACTTTCGAAACTCCGTTTCAAATATGTCTAGGGGATACCATTGCCTATCCCGTGTTTCCAGATCCTAGTATCATGACAACTATTCAGTGGAATTCTCATCCATATCTATTTGGCGGTGCCAATACGACTATGCCGATGATTGGTATCCCTGAGGTAGATGCCGAGGACTTTAGCTTAAGTTTTACAGCTACTAGCATCCTAGGTTGTACGAAGACTATGACGGTAGATTTTATTATTTCTGATAATGGTAAAACAAGTTTTGCTGTTGATGCTTCATGTGGAGACATAGAAGTATGCTTTACCAATACCACAGCTAATCAAAATGGTGATTTTATCTGGGACTTTGGTGATGGATCGCCAACAGTCATTGCAAATGAGCAAGTATGTCATACTTATGCTACTTTTGAAATGTACTCTGTCACGCTTTCCAATGATTCTGAGTTGTGTCAAAATGCATCAAGTACTCAAACCATTAATCTTGGTGAATCTATAGATATCACATATCAAAATACGATCGAAGCTTGTCCTGGTGATCAGTTCGATTTTACAATTCTAGCTAATCAACCGAACTATAGTATTGAGTGGAGTAGTAGTCCTATAATTATAGCAGGGAGTGATTCATTTACGCCTACTCTTATGATCCCAGCTGATCAGACAGAGGATCTCGTTCTTAGTTTTACAGTAACCAATGAAATGTCTTGTTCAGAATCATATTCAGTATCTATAGATATTTCGCAAGCAGAGCAATTTGACTTTATCACAATGCAAGAGTGCGGGAGCTTAGAAGTATGCTTTACCGCTAATTTACCAGATTTAAACTTATATGTTTGGGATATAGAAACATCACCACAGCTCAAGGGAGAAACCGTATGTCATACATTCCCATCTGGTGGAAATTATACGGTAACTCTGAGCACTACGGGTAATATTTGTAACCCAGTACCAACTACGCAAATCATCACTGTTGACGAGCCGATTACAATTGATTTCGTTGCAGACCCGATTACTGTTTGTCTTGGTAATACTACCGAAATTATTCAAAACGGAAATCCAGCTTGGACATATACTTGGTCACCTACTACAGGACTAGACCTCAGCGATCCTAGCAATCCAATATTTAACGGGACGACTTCATCAGAATATAATGTGACAGTTACGAGTGGTGATTGTACTGAAACGGCAACCGCAGTTATAAATGTTGTAGATGAAATGAATCTTGAGATTTTAGGATCAAATATTAGTTGTGATGGTACCGTAAGCCTTAGCGTAATCGGTGCAGGAACTAATGCTAATTATGTATGGTCTACTGATCCTAATTTTAATACGATCATAGCCACTGGAAATACACTTGATACGAGTTTTACTGGACTGTCAGAAACATACTTTGTAAGCGTAAATGGAAGTCTTTGTACCATTATTGATGCAAGCTTTACAGTAAACTTAAATGATATCGTATTCGATGCTATATCACAAGTAGACGCCTGTAGCGGCGATGATTTTACACTTAAGCTCTTAAGTGATGATAGTAATCTACAGAGTATCACTTTCGAAAACGATGCTCATATCACATCGGGAGCTGATACGGCTAGTCCTACAATATCTATCGGTACGTCAGAAAATACTGACTTTACCCTGAGCTACACCATCATTGACATCAACGGATGTAGTACCTCGGGGTCAGTCTTAATTAATGTTTCTGATCAACCGCAACTCAATTTTACATCTGCTCAGACATGCGGTACTACCACGGTATGCTTTGCAGGTCTAGATCCTTTAAGTGGTCAAGAGTTAGTTATTGATATGACTACTACGGTAGAAGTCACTGATACAGAACAATGCTATGATTTTGGAGCTTTGGGTTCGTACAACGTAGTACTACAAGGTACAGGAATGACTTGTGCAGGACAGAGTGAGATAAGTATCGTTACCGTCAATGAAAGTGCTGACCTGACTATCGTAGGAGATACAGTAAGCTGTGACGGAGTCGTACAACTAGAGGTGTCAGGAGGTCCGACAAACATAAATTATGAATGGGCTACCGATATCGATTTCAATAATGTTATTCAAGTGGGATCAGTCTTAAATACAGATCTCATGGGTGCTACTGGAGCAACTTATTATGTACAAATTGAAGGAAATAATAATTGTGAAAGTGAAATAGACTCTATTCGAGTACAAGACGGTTTCTTTGAACTTACTTTCGAAACTCCGTTTCAAATATGTCTAGGGGATACCATTGCCTATCCCGTGTTTCCAGATCCTAGTATCATGACAACTATTCAGTGGAATTCTCATCCATATCTATTTGGCGGTGCCAATACGACTATGCCGATGATTGGTATCCCTGAGGTAGATGCCGAGGACTTTAGCTTAAGTTTCACAGCTACTAGTATCCTAGGTTGTACGAAGACTATGACAGTAGATTTCATAATAAGTGAAAGCGTAGAAACATCATTTTCATCAGAATCAGATTGTGGTAGCTTAGAAGTATGCTTTACTAATACCAGCTCAAATATGACTGGAGAGTATAGTTGGAATTTCGGAGATGGGTCACCGATAGTAGTTGCCAATCAGCAAGTCTGCCACACTTACCCAGCGCTTGGCACATACGATGTGACTTTATCTCACAATTCGCTTGCATGTCAGAATATTAGTTCCACTCAAGCAATAGATGTACTGGACACTGTAGATTTAATGATCTCAGGAGAAACGATGATTTGTAATAATCAGATCAATCTTACTGTAACAGGTGCTATTGATGGAGATAATTATATCTGGTCTTTTACAGATGACTTCACTACTACCATCGCTACAGGAAATACATATACTGGAGAACTACTCTTAGATTCACTTACGCTATATGTATCCACGGCACCTGGAGCTATTTGTCCTGGCGTAGATTCGGTTACTGTATTTAACGATATGTTTGAGTTAAGTTTCCTTGATCCTTTTGAAGCATGTCAAGGTGATCAGTTTTCATACACTGTGGTTTCTAACGATCCATCGGTGGTATATCAATGGGATGATTCACCTTTCATCATTGGGGGAGCCAATACCAACATGCCATTGATTAGTATTCCTGTGGATCAAACAGAAGATATTACCTTAAGCTTTACTGCTAGTAACGGAGCAGGTTGTATGCAATCGCAAGAAATCACCATTCAGATAGGAACTCCTGCGGAATTATCCATTGAATACTCGCAAGCATGTGGTGGTTTAGAAGTATGCTTTGATGCCATGCCTACAGGTCTCAACATATACCTTTGGAGTATAGATGGCATGTTGCCAGTACAAGGTCAGAGTATTTGTGAAACTTTCCCATCTTCCGGTACTTACACAGTAACCTTGAGTACTATAGGCAACGTATGTACTCCTTTTTCAGTATCAGAAGAAATCGTTGTAACTGACAATACTGAGCTAATCATATCTGGTAATGATCTCACTTGCACCGGCATCACTGATCTGACGGTCAGTAATGGGGTAGATAGTGATGATTATAAATGGTCAACGAGCGCAGACTTTGATCCAATTATAGGTACGGGAAGCAATTTACAAGTTGAAATGGAAAGTGAAGTGCAGACTTTCTACGTGATGACTACTGATGATGCAAGCTGTGCAGATATGACAAGTATCACGGTAACCAATGGTGCTCCGATGATTGAATATCAAGATTCGATCACCTTATGTAATGGGACGACCACTTCATACCAAATAAGCAATTTGAACCTAAATCAGACGCTCAATATAGACTGGGGCAACGACCCTCATGTGATTACATCACCAAATAATAATGTCATACAGATCGTAATAGGAGAGGATGAGCAAGAGTCATTCGCATTCAATTTTACAGTAACCAATAATTTAATGTGTGATAGTACCTATACCGTATTTGTAGATATCTCTAATGAGTTAGACATGGACTTCAACACTACATTAGAAGAATGCGGCACCTATACCATATGCTTTGAAAATCTAAATCCTGAGTCTAATGTAAGCTATAGCTGGGATTTAGGAGATCTAAGTACGACTATGGATACAATTACTGCTTATAATCCACCTTGCTATACCTATCCTGGAGCTGGTACTTACACTATAAGCTTAAATGCCGATTCAGAAGGTTGCGGTATGATGACTGTTCAAAAAGATATCGTTGTATCCGAAATAATAAGTGTCAATGTAGATGCTCAAAATATAAGCGTATGTAGCAATGATGTATTCACCATTAATGCAAATACCAATGTGGATGCCACGATAAGTTATTGTTTAGAAAATGGGACTGTACTCGGAGAAGGACCAGTATTTGAAAGCTCATTTCCATCAGATACCTTAGTATTGGTAAAAGCTACTGATGCCCTAGGATGCTCAGATACAGTGGCTGTACAGATTGATGTATTTGAATTTGATTTTGTGATAGAAGCTCCAGCAGTTGTGATTTGTGCAGGTGATGAATTTCAAGTTACTCTGATAAATGATGACACCACGAATGATTACACATATGCATGGGAACCCTCTGATTGCATCATATCTGGTGGCAATACCGCAGCTCCTACCGTGTCTGCATTAGAGTCTAAAAACCTATCCGTAACAATTACGAATGTTACTTTAGGCTGTCAGACGACTGCCTCTGTGCCTGTGAGTATTTCTAATATTGACGCTGATATTTTACCTGATGTATTTGGTGAAATTCTCGCCGGAGAAGAAGTGACCTTAGAGGCACAAGGAGGTACACCATTTAGTACATACACATGGAGTAATGATGAAGATATCACCGGACCAGAGCAAACTGTTGCTCCAGTTGTTACCACTACTTATGATGTCATTGTTACCGATGAGTTTGGTTGTACTGGTACGGCATCTTATACCGTCATCGTAAGAGAAGCCCTTTGTAATGAGAACGATATTTATGTACCTAGCGCATTCAGCCCTAATGGAGATGATATCAATGATGTATTATTTGTTCGTAGTGCCGTAATTACAGAACTTGATTTTACCGTTATTGATCGATGGGGTAAAGAGTTATTTAGATCAAGAAATGTAAATACCGGTTGGGATGGTACATTTAATGGAGAACGTCTCGCTCCAGATGTATATGCATATTGTGTAAAAGCAACCTGTATCAATAATGAGACTTACGTCAAAAGTGGAAATATATCTATTCTGAGATAGAATAGTATTTCAATCATATAACGAAAAGATGAATAAGGTCATTTTAGCTTATTGCTAAGATGACCTATTCGTTTTCATCATCCTCAAGGTCTATTCTTGATTGTTCTTCTATCCGTTTCATAAAGTAATAAGTCTCTAACTGAGATCTTACGACGAAGTCAGAATTATCTTTTTTATACTCATTTACTTCGAGGTAGTTTACCTTTCGTGACTTCATATTATC
>JAHDGW010000170.1 GCA_020631635.1 Saprospiraceae bacterium | reverse complement strand
TGCAGGAGCACAGACTTTGGTAATACTTAAGATCATCGAAGATGCCATCATTGGTCTAGGAGGTACTTTGCGGGATGTGGTCCGTACTCGAGTATGCGTCACTGACATCAACGACTGGGAAGAAGTAGGAAAAGCTCATGGTACATTCTTTTCTGATATCAGGCCTGCAAGTACATTGCTAGAGGTCTCAAGCTTAGTGAATAAAGAAATGAAAGTCGAGGTTGAGGTTACAGCGATAATTTCATCGTAAAAAGCCCAAAATATCAACGTACTTTTGCAGCATCTTGTATAGCGTCAAAGAAATATATTATACCCTACAAGGAGAAGGAATACATGCAGGAAGGCCTGCTGTTTTTCTAAGATTTAGCGGTTGCAACCTATGGACCGGTCGCGAAGAAGATCGGCATAAAGCCATTTGTAAGTTTTGTGATACTAATTTTTGGGGCACGGACGGGCACCTTGGGGGTAAGTATGAGGCAGAGGCATTGGTACAAGTATTGGACGAACTATGGGCCCCGAGTGATCCACAATATAAATATGTAGTATGTACTGGCGGGGAGCCCGCCTTACAGCTTGATGAGGAATTGATAAAAGCACTTAAGTCCGCAGGGTGGTTTATCGCAATCGAAACCAATGGCACTATACAACTTGCCGATGGTATCGACTGGATATGTATGTCCCCTAAAGCGAATACTGAAATCCTAGTCACTACAGGTAATGAAGTGAAGGTGGTCTACCCACAAGCGCAAGACCCTAAGCAATTTGAATTAATGAATTTTGATCATCACCTACTACAACCCATGGATGGTCCCGATCAAGAAGTCAATACCTTCAAGGCAGTAGCTTTCTGCAAAGAAAATCCCAAATGGCGACTCTCCATACAAGGGCATAAGTATATTGGGATAGAGTAAATAGAAGTGGACTAGTGGTCAGTGGACTAGTTGACAGTATGCTTACTCGTAAAATCCCCAGCGGACTCTGTGGTAGTAAAAAGTTGCTTAATGACCAGTAAGAAAGTGTATGAAAATAATCTAAGGGGATCCTTTCAATCCGCTAAATCCGTGTTCCAATATCTTCTTATACTCCATATAAGCTCTACTTAGAAAACTCTCTATGCCTCCATGGTTTGAATCTAGTTTATAACGCAGGCATCGATGACTTAGAATAAACCCAAAGCCTTCATCTCTAGATATCTATTGATAGAATCTATACTCAGATTTTTAGGGGTAGTCAATATGGCATGTATACCATGTTTTTTAAGCTCGCGTACGATAAGTTCTTTTTCGTACTCATGCTTTTCGGCCATGATCTGGCTATAGGTTTCATCTATGGTGTCCGGGTCTGAGTTGATCAGCTCTTCAATACCCGTATTTCTGAAAAATACAATGATCAATAGATGCTTTCGACTCAGTAGCTGAAAGTAAGGGAGTTGCCTTTTAAAGGAATTAAAGGTTTCGAAATTGGTGAATAGAAAGAGCAAACTTCGCTGTGTAAGTTTTCTGCTCAGATAGGTACTCAGTAGCTCATAGTTGGCATCGAGATACTTTGTTTTTTGATTGTAGAGAATTTCTTGAATTTTAAGAATCTGATCACTGCGCTTACTGGCTGGTAGGTAGCTGCTAAGTTTATGACCAAAGGTTACAAGACCTGCTTTATCTTCTTTTTTGATACCAATATTAGAGAGTACTAGGCTGGCATTGATGGCATAGTCGAGGAGACTGAGACCGTCAAATGGAGATTTCATAAGACGACCTTTGTCAATGATACAGAACATCTCTTGAGACTTCTCATCTACGTATTGATTGATCATCAATTCATTACGCCTCGCGGTAGCTTTCCAGTTGATATTTCGAGGATCATCACCGAGTACGTACTCTTTTATTTGTTCAAATTCCATGGTGTTGCCTAATCGTCGGATACGTTTTACACCCATATTGTTGAGCTTGTAGCTAAATGCCGCAAGCTCGTACTTACGCATCTGCAAAAATGATGGAAATGTAGGTATCGTTGCTTCTCGAGCAAATTGAAATCTGCGCTGTATCAATCCTAAAGGAGTGCTGCATAAGAGATTGAGATTACCAAAAACATATTCACCGCGCTTTGTAGGTCGGAGTTCATACTTGATAGTAGTATCATTTTTGCTCGAAAGAGTCATCTCCCATTGATTGTCACGAGCTTGAAACTGAAAGGGCAACTCATCAATAATGACTAGACTGGCTGCAAAGGCGTATTTATTCTGTATTGATATAAAAATTTGATTATTGTCTCCATTGGAAAATCGCTTAGGCAATAATCTATCTGCAATGATACCATTGCGACTATACAATGAAATATAGTCTATGATGACACCAGCTCCCAGTAGAAATAAGGCAGCTTTTGACATAAAAAATGCCAGTGGCCCTAGTGCATAGGATACCAGAAATACTACAATAATACCTATCGTAATCCAATAGAATCGACTAGTGAGAAATATGTTGCGCCACCACTTCATGGACTATCGTGGTATTTCTATGGTTTTTAGCAATTCGTTGATTACATGTTGTACAGTAGCACCTTCTAGCTCTCGCTCAGGGCTCAGGCTGATCCTATGATTGAGTACAGGGCCTAGCACGGTATGTATATCATCAGGTATGATAAAATCTCTACCTCTTATGAGAGCCATAGATTTTGCACCAGTCAATATATTGATAGAAGCTCTGGGAGAGGCTCCTATGCTGATATCTCTATAGTTACGTGTCATCTGTACGATCTGCACGATGTATTGCATCAATTTTTCTTCTACTCTGATCTCTTTGAGTAACTTATGATGATTCTCTATTTTTTTCTTTTTGATAATCGTATTGATATCATCAAGCGCATTGGAGGCTCTACCGGCATGGTGCTCTTTGAGTATGCTGATTTCATTTGCTTCGGTAGGGAAGTCTACATTGATTTTATAAAAAAATCGATCCATCTGAGCTTCGGGCAATCTATAGGTGCCTTCCATATCGATTGGGTTTTGAGTGGCGATGATCTGAAACGGAGCCTCCATTTTATAAGTGGTGCCATCTACCGTGACTTGGCGCTCTTCCATCACCTCAAATAGTGATGCTTGTGTCTTTGCTGGGGCTCTATTGATCTCATCTATGAGTACGATATTGCTAAATATAGGGCCTGCCTTAAAATCAAATTCTGAGTTTTTAAAGTTAAAAACGCTTGTGCCTACCACATCAGAGGGCATGAGGTCTGGGGTAAATTGAATCCTCTTAAAATCCGCTTGGATACATCTTGCTAATACTTTGGAAGTCAATGTTTTAGCCAGACCAGGAAATCCTTCTATGAGTACATGCCCTTTGGATATCAATGCACTGATGAGTAGCTCTACCATGTGATCTTGACCGACGATCACTTTCGCCACTTCGGTTTTGAGGTCTTCTATAGATTGTTCTACAGCACTTAGGTCGATACGGTTTTCAAATATTTCACTCATAATGTTAGTTTATGATCGTCTATAAAATTCATTAATAGATGAGTTTAAGAATAATAATATTTCGTTACTCATCACATTTTCATGTTCTGCACGATATATCAATAGTCGGAGTCGCTTGATAAGATCCAGCTCGTGGCCTGATTTTTTTGCCAATAGCTGCATGGAGTTATCATCGGGAGCTAAGTTTCGGATCCCGTATTTACGAGCTATATAATCCCTAAATATCTTTATTTTTTTCTGCGCTATTTCTTTATTGCTACTATGGTTACGATATAAGCCACCCATGGTCTCAATAAAGATTTTATTCTGATTCTTATAGGGTTCTATGATCGGTATTGCTCGTTGAGTCCGTTTTGTTTTAAATAAAAGGTAGAGTATCATAAGTACAAGTAGGCACCAGTATGCCCATCGTACCTCAGTATATCGAAGTATTACATGGAGTTGATTGCCACCACCTCGGTTAGCATTAGGTTTATAGTACTCATCCCAGACGGTAACTTGATCGGGAAGCTGATGCAAGCAAGCTGCGATATAATCTGACTGATCAGGCTTGAGTAGATTGTAATTAGTGAAAATAATAGGGCTGCTATGTATATAAAAAGCTCCATCACCAAACTTTACTTTTACGTAGTTGTATGTGCTGTCTTGCCCGATTATTTTAGAAATAGGCTCTATCTCAGATAATGAATCTGGATAGGCAAGGCTTCGTGGGAATTGATTTTTTTTAAACTCATATATATCTTCGCTTAGCTGATATTTCGGTAATAAATTTGTTTTCAAATCCCTTAGCTCAGTGCTATACCCGTAGTCATAGTCCATCTCCAGTCCAAGAGTATCTAGTAGTCTATAATCAAAATTATTACTTGCTACAAAACAATGATTGCCACTTGCCACATAATCGACTAGCCTAGTATAATCTAGGGTGTCTAATGAAAAAGAAGAGGTAATAATGATTAAGTTTTGTGAGGTTGTACCTTCCAAGCCCTTCATGCTGCTTGTATCAAATCGCTCATAAAAACTACTTAGATTAGTAGTGATCGAGCTATGGTATATATGATCTAGATTTTCGAAAAGATAAGAGGTTCCATAAGGTTCTTGACTAGATTTACCATAATGTTCATCCCATTTTAGTGGCTTAGGAAATAATGCTATGCCGACAATGAATAAGACGGCAAATACAATGACTCTGATGATATTTTTACCTGATTGACTAGCCATAGTGTCGGGCATTTAAATCAAAGTATGAGGCTAGTTGCCTGTATTCTGTTTCTGTTGCAATATCAAATAGACCATACCAGTTCATATATCTTGAATGCCTCTTTGATAGTATTATAGTTAGCCTTTGTTCTTAGTTCTCCTAGGTATTGGTGATTGGTTTTCCCTGGTTTTATATTGATAGCTCCGGTATCTTCTAGGTGCTGTAGCATGATCAGAAAGCTTAGCCTCAGGGCCATTCTATATTGCTGTTTTTCTTCTGCTTGACCCAATAGTTCGAGTAGTTGATTTTTATCTACAGACTCATCCACTACTTCGGGTTCTATGATGGGGTCTGATTTTCTTTCTGTCTTTTTAAATAACCATTGTAGCTTACCTTTCACAATTAGATATACAATAAAACCTATGATCGCTAAACCTAATATCCATTTAAAAACGGTAAAGAATGTTCTCCATCGTTGGACATTGGGTTGATAATCAGGTTTCAATTTACGCATCAATCTCAGTATCCAATCCTCTACAAAAGAACTGGTGTATTCTGGACTTTTGGAATAATCAAATCTTGATTCTGAACGCTGTTGGTCTAGTCTATTTTCATCAAATATTCTTTCGGTGGATGTTACAGAATCGCCCCCTATATTATCTATGCTAGTCTGACTATACCCAATCACGAGGCTATAGAAGAAAATGGGTAATATGGCAAGGAATCTACTCAATATTCACCTTCGTTTTCAAAGAGTTTTTCTGGCTCTAAGTTGATATCAGCTATGCGCTCTCGTAGGCTTTTTCCATCTAGACGCTCATCTAGATCAAAGTATTTTACGGTGAGGACGCTTGTGATATATAGTTTGGAAAAAATACTTCCTAATACAGCAAATAGCGTTGTAGCGCCAAGTAAGATGTTTTGAATCGTCTCCTGCGAATTTTGGTCATAATCTGTAGTAAATGTTACAAATCCAGCCATCCATACAGAAGGAAGAGAAAATATAACACTTAAAAACCAAGCTAATAAATGAGCGATCAACAATAGTCCAAAAATATTTCCCTTTTGTCCCCTGCTTAGTTCGCTGCCCTTTCGTAGCGAGGCAATCCATGAAAGACTCTGATCATACTGTATAAATGGTGTAAATATATAAGTGATGTATAGGTAGATGCTCCCAAGGAAACCTATAAAAGTCATGATCATGCCGAGCCCGATGCCTATCCAAAAACATAATAATCCAATGATAAAAGGAAGGTAAATCATAGTTAAAGTACAAAAACTGCCTATACATATTTTGAAATAGGAAGACTTGAATGATTGCTTCAGCTCATGGTAATTTATGGCTTGATTACCTTTGATTTTATATAGACTAGCCATATGTATAAATAGGGGAATGATCAGCGACATCACCATAATGATGATCCCGATATTGATCAGTAAGCTTTCTCCCCACTGACTTCCCCATTGATCTACACTACTGTCATTCCCATTACTGAGCTCCGCAAGCGTATACATCTGATACAATATCTGAAATAAACTGACCGTAAGAATAATAGGAAGTATAATGTTTAAAAATGCATTGATAAAAGTGTTGCCATTACTCTTGATGAGTCGTATACCATCAGACATACACTCGTTGAATGTCCTAATCTTATTGATAATGAGCCTGTTATTCATAGCCCATATTAAATGCAACCTCTCTTGGTAGATGATAATAATACCAATATATATATGCGAATGAAGCGAAGATGATAATCAACCTGCC
This sequence comes from Saprospiraceae bacterium, assembly GCA_020631635.1. Taxonomy (GTDB): domain Bacteria; phylum Bacteroidota; class Bacteroidia; order Chitinophagales; family Saprospiraceae; genus JAHDGW01. The sequence goes on along the minus strand of JAHDGW010000170.1, from coordinate 628 downwards.
TATATTACCCAAGGCTAAATATTCTCTTGTCAATACACTCTCGATGAGAGCGGCCACGATCACCACGGGTACAGATCCTATTACAATCTTCAAGCTTCGTTTTGCACCTTCTATCAAAGAATCTTTACGTGTATAGGTGCCAGGGAATAGATAGCTATTACCTAGTACGAGACCAGCTCCACCTACAATGACTATTTCTGATAACTCTAATGACCCATGAATGAAGATGGTAGATATGGCCAACCATCCTATACCTTTCTGTACGAAAAACCATAAAAATGCACCAACCATCACTCCATTAGTGAATAGTATAAATCCTGTGAATATAGAACCTAAAATACCAAGTGCATATGCCATCAATGAAACTCTCAGATTATTGCTACCAATAGCAAAGAACATAGAGCCTTCATTACTATTGTCATAGACACCAAGGGGGTCGCCTGATTCTATGTTTTCAATCGTCATATTTACATATCCATCACCTAGTATATCCCTTGGAAAATCAGGATAAATCATCGTAGATACAATGCCTATACTGATGGAAATAAGAAAAATCAATAAAGAATAGAAAATCTCTTTATGGCTTTTATATATAGCCAGAGGTACTTCAAATTTCCAAAAGTCAAGA
>JAHDGW010000169.1:1627-7078 GCA_020631635.1 Saprospiraceae bacterium | reverse complement strand
AACTACGAACTGCGCTAAATTGATCACCAGACTTATCCATGATGACAATAAGAGGTAGGTCGTATGTATTATTGAGTAGGATGTCATATTCAATAACTAGGCATTTATCGTCTTCAAATGTTTTGAATACTTTTATTTCTTTGATCTCGTCTTGCAGATAGGCTCTCTGTTTTTATAATAATGATAAGTTATCTTTTGCTCCTTGTGCTACTCCCACGGATTGAAGATTCAATACGGCATCCGTAGTGAGTTTAGAAAGAATATCATCGAATGATGATGACCACATTAACTCTATAAAATTCATAATTTATCTGATTTAGTTTTTAAGGTAGTTGATAATCTACAGGTTGTAAATGATTACTAGGTTTAAAATGATTACATTAAAACGCCATTTTTTGCTTGGACACTATCGGGTAAATCGGTTTCACCAAGCATCTCTCTTAGATCAATCTCTATAACTCTACATAATGACATCATGGGAATATCGTATACCAATCCTTGGAATGGATTTGCCGTATTTTCTCCTACAACTTCCATCATCACATAAACCCATCCTATGAGAGCACTCAGAGGTATAGAGAGCCACAGTGCCCAGTCGTCAATTTTCATGAGCTCAGGGATCATACTGAAAGGCAATAATAAAATAAATATCCCAACGAAAATCCTACTCATTAGAGCAAACTGTCGAGGTAATGGAAATTTTTTAATTCTCTCATTTTTGCCTTGTAGCTCATAAAATGTTCTGAGTACGTTTTCTAGCTCTACATGTCTGAAATCATCAATGATATCCTGCTTTCTGAGATTAGCTAGATCACGTGACTGCTCATTTATGATTTGAGTAGCAGTATTTACATGTGCAATGAGTCGATCATGTTCGGATTTTTCGAGAAATAGCTTTAGTTCGGTCCTTGTTATTTCATCATCTACAAGTCCAATCCCAAATTGCTTTTGTTGGTAGCTTATAGACTTTGATTCCGTATTTTCATGAGGAGTTTCCCATTCGGTAGTAACGAGAAGCTGACTCCGATGCGCATAAAGCCAAGCGATATGCCTATAGATTAATCTTTTTTTGATGGCCGTTAGTTCATCGATATTGGAGTGCTCTGGAAGGAAGGAATCAGAGATATATGCATCAACCATCATTCCCCAGCTTCGGCTGTCATTGATGATTCCGCCCCAGGTCTTTCTAGCTTCCCACATACGATCATATGCTTGATTATTTTTTAAATCCTACATAAAATGCTACCGCTGTACCTATCACGGATACAGGTAACCACGGTATAGCGATATCAATGATGTCAAAATGATATAAAACGGCAATTGCACCCATAAATCCTAAAAGCCAAATGATATGGAATCCTCTGACTTTTAGGAGAGTTAAGAGTTTTATGTTTTTACTAGTCAGCATTTTTTAATGATACTTAATGAAGGTGAATATTTAGACTTTATCAATTATGAGACACCTGCATAAGGTATACCGGTCAAACGATGAATGTCGTAGTCAAATGTTGAGAGATCGTTGAAATTAAACTTTTGCACATCATCATGACCACAAGCTCTAGCTATCACTTTTATAAGATCATTGGTAGCTGAGAAATAATTGTGAAGTTGCTGTGCTGATGATTCGATGATTAGGCGTTGTCGTAGATGACTCTTTTGGGTGGCGATGCCTACTGGGCAGTTATCTGACTGACAAGCTCGCATCCCTAGACACCCTATGGCTTGGATGGCAGCATTGGATACTGCAATAGCATCAGCACCAAGCATCATAGCTTTGGCAAAATCTTCAGCTACTCGTAATCCCCCTGTGATTATGAGTGATATATCAGTTCTACCTTTTTTATCAAGATATTTTCTTGCTCTTGCCAGAGCAGGTATTGTCGGAATATTGATATTGTTGCGCAATACCGTGGGTGCTGATCCAGTACCTCCACCACGACCATCTAATATGATATAGTCTGCTCCTGCACGTAGTGCAAATTCGATATCTGCTTCAATATGGCTTGCTGCAATTTTGAATCCGATTGGGATGCCACCTGTTTTTTCTCTTACTTCAGCGGCGAGATTGGCAAAATCCGTTGCGGTGAACAGTTCTGGAAATGCCGCTGGTGAAATAGCCGCTTCTCCGACCTTAAGACCTCGAACCTTGGCTATTTCTTCCGTCACTTTATGTCCTGGCAGATGCCCTCCTGTACCAGTCTTAGCACCTTGTCCACCTTTGAAGTGAAATGCTTGCGCTTTCTGAGCTTTATCCCATGAAAATCCAAATTTACCTGATGCCAACTCATAGAAGTATCTGGAATTATGCGCTTGTTCTTCAGAGAGCATTCCTCCTTCTCCACTGCAAATACCTGTACCTGAAAGCTCAGCTCCCATTGAGAGAGCTATTTTGGCTTCGCGAGAAAGTGCCCCGAAGCTCATGTCAGAGACAAATATGGGCATCTCTAGTTCAAGTGGTTTCTTAGCGTTAGGCCCGATGATGACCTTAGTTTTTACTGATTCTTCATCTAGTAGCGGTCGAGAAGCAAGTTGTGCAGGAAGAAACTGAATATTTTCCCATTTAGGAAGTGTATTTCGATCCACTCCCATAGCTGCTGAAGGTCCGTGATGACCATATTTTTTTAATCCATTTTTGGCCAAGTCTTGAATGTATGTATTATATGGCTCTGTATCTTGAGGATGTGTATCCGCATATTGACCTAAGTATTGATCTCGGTCAAATGGCTGAGGATGTTCTTCGAGGTATGAAGTAATTTCTTCTTCATCGATATACACTACATTATCTCTGATGACAGAATAAAACTTATAAAGTGCTTCGCTATTATTGTAGGCGCTCACTCCTGAATCTATCCGATAATCCCAACCATGTAGTCCACATATTAGATTATCACCTTCCACAAATCCATCAGCCATTAGAGCACCTCTGTGAAGACATCTACCATAAAGGACAGACACATCGTCACCGTATTTAATGATAACCAAATCAAGACCTTGTACCAGTAAACCTTTAGGCTCTCTATCTTGGAGTTCTGCAAAATCGATTAATTTTATTTCTTTCATATTAAATGCTGATTTAGAGGTGATTATTAGATTTTTAATGAAGTCATAGAGGCTGCACCACCTATTACCTTATCATTAAAAAATTGTATTTCTTCCTTTTTACCTGAAACTCCAAGTGTATATAACATGGGCAGATAGTGTTCTGCTGTGGGTATGGATAACTTGAATGCTAGTCCTTGATTATGGTAGTTTATAAGATCCGTATGATCTCGATTTTGTATCATCGATTTCATAATTGAATTGGCTTCAAGGGCCCAATCATGTACAGTTTCCTCAGTGTCACCTGGCCGTTTCGGAGCCATCATTCTGATATTATGCACCATATTACCACTACCTATGATAAGGATTCCCTTTTTTCTTAGGCTGGAGATTTCTTGAGCCAATTTGTAGTGGTAAGATGCTGGTTGACTCCTATCCAGACTCATTTGTATCACAGGGATATCAGCTTGAGGATACATATGTCTAAGTATACTCCATGCACCATGGTCTAATCCCCATCGATCATGCAATCCTATCTCAGTACTAGTAACTAACTCCTTGGTCTGCTGTGTTAATTCCGGACTTCCTGGTGCTGGATATTGAACGTCATATAAAGCTTTTGGGAAACCTCCAAAATCATGAATTGTACGAGGGTTACTCATCACCGTCACATAGGTGCCTTTGAGAGTCTCCCAGTGGGCAGATATACATAATATCGCTTTAGGTGGCCTAATCTCTTGACCGATTCGCTTAAATCCATCTACAAATTCATTGTCTTCGATAGCATTCATAGGGTTACCGTGTCCAATGAAAAGAGCAGGCATTATATCTGTCTCTGGAATTCCATCTGTAATTTTTTTGAGCTTATCGAGATTCATTATTTTAGACTTTATGTATTAATGATAGAAGTACCTGAGGGTCAGTTTATTTGAATTATAACTGAAATATATTAAAAGAATTCAACCTGTATTTAAGCTCAAAATAATTTTATATACAGTATTCAAGATCTATATATTTTTAGATCTAAATGTGATTAGCTTATAATGCTTCTTTAAATTCTGCTACACTTTCATGCAGCTCACCTAGGTGCTCTCCGATCACTGCACCATCCTTGAAATTGTCATAAAATGATGGTAGGCTGAAGGTACTTGCGATACTAGCATGCTGATAGGGTAGAGAATGAATGAGTTGTTTCATATTATTTGCTCCACCTCCTTTACCAGGTGAGGTGCTCATAAGAAATACTGGCTTTCGTACAAATATGCCTTCAGACCTTCTACTGAGCCAGTCTAGAATATTTTTTAAGAATGCTGGAGTACTTCCATTATGCTCTGGTGAAGAGATAATAAATGCATCATGTTCTTTAATAAGATTCATCAGTGTAGTGATTTGTTCTGGTATCTCGTCTGGGTCCATGTCTATGGAATACATGGGGACATTCCATGCTCTGATATCTAGGACAGTAAGCTCATGATCTTTTATCAACGATGATACATACTTAACAAGTTGATGATTTATCGATTTTGAGTTATTGCTTCCTGCAAAGGCTAATATTTTACTCATACATTGGATTTTATGGTATTATAAAGGGTTTTGATCTGGTAAAATAATGAAAACTAAGCCGCATTTCATAAAGTAGAAAAGTAAGCCAGTATATAAGGATATATACTAACTCACTTTTTCTACTAGGTCAAATAAAACTAGTCTTTTTTATCGTTGTATATCGATTTTGTTATCTGGGTAATAGAAGACTATTTGATTTTCATAAATGCAAAATTCTCAATGATACACATGATTGCTCCCATACCTGCAACCATAGGGTTAGGATCAATCAAATTATTGATCGTATCAAAACCATCTGATATAATCCTAAGCACTAAGATGATTTTGATCATGCTTTTGTTATTCTGTAGTAGTCCAAATACAGTCACTACAAAAGTTGCCATATTACGGGAGAGAAATAGTCCTAGAGGTCCAGATAAAGCAAATGCTCCTGCTGCAGTTTTAGCTTCCCAGGTGCCAAGTAAAGCATCTGGCATAAAATATCCTGATGCTGTAGCTCCGATAGTAATTAAATCGGTTACCCAAAGGTAGATGACGATCCACTTAGGTACGTTGGTTGATTCGTTGGTCATTTTGGATTTGTTTATAGTTGATTAAAAAAATTGATTGTGCCTAAAAGTCAAATCGATAACCTACATTGAAAAGAGGTCCATTTCCAATGAATGATGTCTTTTCGAATGTTTCTCCAGATGCAAAATTTAGATCTTCGTCTCCAATCATAAACCCGAAGGTCATACTTGGCTCCAGATATAATGGGATGGACTTAAATGGAAACCATGCGTAGGCTAGTTTTAGTGATAGCTTTGAAGGATTCTTAGATAGACTTTCCCCAGTAGAATCCTCCATAGC
>JAHDGW010000169.1:0-1617 GCA_020631635.1 Saprospiraceae bacterium | reverse complement strand
AAGTCAGTAAAGTAGGCTTAAGCTAATCCATAGCTCAGTCCTCTTTGGTTATCTCTTAAGAATCGACTCCATGCGATCTCAAATACATCATGCTTTGCACTATTGTACTCCTCTACATCACCAAACCATGGAGATAAATCCCCACTTAAGTAAGAGGCAGTGATCCTGTTTTTGTTAATATTAAGACCTGCTTCTACCTCATATCCTCCAAGAGCTACTGTGGTCAGAGGGTCAAAAGCAATAGTGAGAGCTTTTTGTGCATGTAAACCAATACTACAGCAAAGTATAATTCCAGCAACTAAAATTATCAGTGACCTTGTCATTGGTGTTAATTTGATTTTAAGAATTTGTAATACCAGATTACTATTCTCCTTTCTTGATGAATTCGGCTGTTCTCTCTGCTACTAGTATCGTCGGAGCCATAGTATGACCGCTAATTAGCTCAGGAACTACAGATGCATCGGCAATTCTTAATTTAGCGATGCCTCGGACTCTTAACTTTGTATCCACTACTGCCATCTTATCATCATCATTACCCATCTTAGCTGTACCTACTGGATGATAAATGGATTCTGCTTTTCCTCTTATATACTCTTCTATTTGAGTATCAGTAGCATTGGGACTTAGGCTGATGGTATTCAGATCCGTGAGAGGACGCATGGTATTAGACTTCATGAGGTCTAGAGCTCTTCTCATTCCCTTGATATAGGTTTTGATATCCGCAGGGTCCGATAGGTAATTAGGGTTAATCAGCATCGCATCTTGTGGATTAGCAGAAGCTAGTTTTATATCGCCCTTACTCTTAGGCTGTACAAATCCGACATCGATATGATATCCATTGTTTTTCGGTGGTGGAGCTCCCCACTGCATCGGAGCATTGATATTAAACATAAGCTCCATATCGGCTGCAGGCACATTAGTTGAAGACTTAAAGAATGCAACGCTAGTATTTTCAGCTACAGAAAGTGGGCCGTAACCAGTACGTCGCCATTCTTCTAGTTGACTTGGATCTTGCGGATTAGCTCGAAGAGATTCTCCGACACCATCTGGCGACATTACGCCTATATCTGTACGGAGATGATCTGATAAATTTTTACCTACACCTGGTATGTCTTTTACGACATCGATACCTAGACTATTTAGATGATCTGCTGGACCTAATCCTGATAACATGAGTAATTTTGGGGTCGCATAAGTTCCTGTACAGATGATAACTTCTTTATTGGCTGAGATAACGGTTGACTCATCTCCTGCAACGCAAGTGACACCAGTCGCAGCACCATTTTTCTACGTTGACCTTATTTACAAATGTATCAGTCATAATGGTAAGATTAGCTCTTAGCCTTGCTCCATTGAGATAGTTATTGATAGTGTTATGTCTCCGACCATTGCGATAGATGCATTGCCATACATCGAATCCTTCTAGTTCTTTACCATTGAGATCATCGGTAGCACCTATTCCGACTTCGATACATGCTTTTTTAAATGTTTGCGTGATAGGGGTGCCTTCTGGAGAGGTTTCTAGAAGCATAGGACCATTCATGCCACGGTACTCCTTTGTTCCTTTGTCGCTATTTTCTATTTTTTTATACCAAGGCATAATATCTGACCAACTCC
>JAHDGW010000168.1:656-7108 GCA_020631635.1 Saprospiraceae bacterium | reverse complement strand
ACAAGCAAAGTATGAAAAATTACAGAACATTGTAAATTTCGATTTTTAGCTAAGCAGGTAACACCATTCTCATGAAAAAGTAAAGGACTATTTGCAAAGGCAAATTGACCAAAAGTAAAGTAGCTAATATCAATGTTATTATCAACTTGCATCAATATCGAGCCCAAATTATCATTGTCATTATAATAAATACCTGATATGATGAATGAGTCATCGACTATATACATTTTAGACACCGTCGTTGTTCCAAAATCAGTTTGAATAATTTGGTCTACATATTGTGCCGAGACAATAGGTAGACCAAAGCTTAGACTGCATAGCAGAATGATAAACTTATAAGCATTATTACACATAATTCTTAGTCAATCAATAATTTTTGAATTACGGACTCTTTATTTTCTATAGTAATATAGACAAAATAGAGCCCAGAGTCTAAAGTATATATACACCGAGTCGTAATTTAGACATCTCTCTTTTTCCAATACTTAAGAATATTTAATTAGGAAATTGCTATCCTGAAGTACTTACCTCTTTTTATTCAAAAAAACGTCTTTCTTAAGTGGGTCTTAAAATACCTAAATATCCTCCAATAATCCATCATCTACCAAGTTAGGCAAAGTCACCTTCAACTGATCATTATCTTCCATAGCACGTTTGATGGCAGAAATAGCACCTTCATTTCTGGCCCATGATCTTCTAGCAATACCGTTGTTGACATCCCAGTGGAGCATGCTCTCTATATTTTGATCAGATTGTGCAGACCCATCGATGAGCATACCGAAGCCACCGTTGATGACCTCTCCCCAGCCTACACCACCTCCATTATGAAGTGATATCCAAGTGGCACCTCGGAAGGCATCACCTACAAAGTTTTGCACCGCCATATCAGCGGTAAACTTTGATCCATCATAGATATTAGAAGTCTCTCGATAAGGAGAGTCGGTGCCAGATACGTCGTGATGATCACGTCCTAAGACTACCGGTCCTTCAAGAGTACCATCTTTGATGGCTTTATTAAATGCTTTAGCAATTTTGATTCTTCCCTCAGCATCAGCATACAGAATCCTTGACTTGGAGCCTACAATAGGTAGATTAGTACCCGCATTATCGATCCATTGGATATTATCTTTCAGCTGAGGATGGATTTCAGGATCTGCATTTTTCAAGATTTCATTTAAAACTTCTGATGCTATTTGATCTGTTTTTTCAAGATCAGCTATTGATCCAGAACAGCAAACCCATCTGAATGGACCGAAGCCATAATCAAAGCACATCGGTCCCATGATATCCTCTACATAACTTGGATAGGTGTATGTGCCTGCTTCTTTATCTTTCCATACATCGGCACCAGCTTCTCCCGCTTCTTTCAAAAATGCATTGCCATAGTCCCAGAAGTACATACCATTGGCCGATAAGGCATTGATCGCGTCTACATGTCTGCATAGAGTAGCCTTAATTTCAGCCGTAAATTTTTCCTTGTCTTGATCCAATAGTACTTTGGCTTCTTCAAAGCTATAGCCAATCGGACAGTAGCCCAGATCATCTATATTATGTAGTGATGTCTGATCAGAACCTAAATGTATGTGTATGTCATTTGCAACGAAGTACTCCCAGAGTTCTACGATATTACCATGATAGACAAGCGTAATAGCTTCCTCATTTTGTTGAGCATTTAGCATTCTAGAGCTTAATGCAGGGACTTCAGTATATACATTGTTTTTCTTGATATAGCCATCCGCGATTCGCTGATCTATGGCATCTCGATCTATTTCTCCAATGACGGTCACTGCACCGGTGATAATCCCGGCAATACTCTGGGCTCCAGACATTCCTCCAAGCCCTGAGGTGACGAATATTTTTCCTTTTAAATTGTCATTCCCTAATCCATTAAGTCTACCAGCATTGAGCAATGTGATTGTGGTCCCATGTACAATTCCCTGTGGGCCTATGTACATAAATGAACCAGCCGTCATCTGGCCATAAGAAGTGACTCCCATGGCATTATATTTATTCCAATCTTCTTTTTTACTATGATTGGGGATCATCATTCCATTAGTAACCACGACTCTAGGGGCATTTTTATGACTTGGAAATAGTCCTAGCGGATGTCCTGAGTAAAGTACTAGTGTTTGCTCATCATTCATCTCGGCTAGATACTTCATGGTCAAGCGATATTGTGCCCAGTTTTGAAATACAGCTCCATTGCCGCCGTAGGTAATAAGTTCGTGTGGGTGCTTGGCTACCTTAGGGTCTAGATTATTTTGTATCATCAACATTATAGCCGCAGCTTGTTGAGATTGGTATGGATAGTCCTCTATAGGCCTAGCCAGCATCTCATGATCTGGTCTCAACCTGTGCATATAGATTCGTCCGTATTCTTCTAGCTCGTGAACAAATTCTGGTATAAGATACACATGCTGAGCTTTAGGAAAATAACGTAATGCATTTTCGATTGCAAGTCTGTATTCGGCCTTAGAAAGGAGTCCTTTTATATTGCGCTTAGGGGCATGACTTATAGATGGGTCATATCCTTTTAGGGCGGGAAGCTCTGTCGGAATACCTGCTAGTATTTGGGCTTTGAAACTCTTGTGCTGTTCCATAATGAAGAATATTTAGGATTGTCTCAAAAGTACATAAATAATAAGGTCAGGATATTGGACTCATTCAATAATCATAGGATTTCTACCCACATATAATAATTGCTATAGATAGGGGACAAAAAAAAAGGCATCCAGAATTCTGGATGCCTTTATCTTCTAAAAGAAAATAATTTCTTTACTTATTTCTGCTCTTTTACTTCAACTGCAGAAGCTACTTTCGTTTCTTTTTTAGTGCAAGCTTTTTTATCACCTTTAGCACAACAAGCTTTTGATTTAGATGCTGAAGCTACCTTAGTAGATTTAGCACCTTTCTTACAACAAGCGCTTTTAGCACCTTTTGCACAAGCTTTACCTTCTTTAGCAGAAGTCTTGATTACTTTGATATCTTCTTCACCACTAGCTACTGCTTTGAAAGCCTTAGATTTTGTGCAGTAAGAAACCTCATTCCAAGCTACTTTACCTGATTTTTCACAAACAGATTTTTGGTAATATGCAGTAGCACCTGATTTTTCACAAACTCTTTTTTCGATGTTTGCATCCGTTTCCGCTAATACGTCAGCTTCCATCAATACAGAAGCAACTTTAGTTTGAGAAGCTTTTTTGCTACATGTTTTTGCACAACTCTTAGCACTTTTAGTACATGCTTTTTTGGGTGCAGCGTCTTGCGCATTCATAAAAGTCATAGATCCTACAACTAAAAATGCAAGGGTTAAAATTTTTTTCATCTGGTATAAATTAATTCATTAATAATTTCAAATCGATCAAGATCCTTTCTTGATATACAATAATAACTTTAAGATGAGGAATAAATTATTAATGAACTGTTAAAGAAATGACAAAATCGTAGGAATATACGTCTCAATCCTGAATCATAGAGATTATCTCTTCTTTCTAGCTAAATTAGCGACTATGAAAAGCTTAAATATTATTTCTTTTTCTGCTTTGGTGGTACTCATATTCTGTTTTACACAGTGTAAGACTAATGAGAATACCGTAAGTGCTTTCAATGAATATGATAGTTTAAAACTCATTTTTGGGAATGAGGGAGGGTTTGCAGGTACTCGGGATGAGTATCACTTGCTCAAGGATGGTAGACTTTACAGGAAAGGTCCGCGATCTATTGATATTACCTATGTGAAAACCTTAGATTCCAAGAAAGCAGAACAGTTTTTTAATTCTTATGAAAATCTTGGTTTGCAGAACGAGATCTATAAAGACCCTGGAAATTTGAGTTATTTTCTGGAACACAGTGCTTACCCTGGTCATATATTGACGTGGGGAGGTGAACAAAAGGCAGTTAATCAAAAGGTTAAGTCATATTATAGGGCACTTTTACAATTGGTAAAATAGAGCAAGGATGAATAGAATATTAATATCACTTTTAGTAGGATTAACTCCATTTATAGCTGTAGGACAGTTTAAGAATATTGAGAACAGTAGCAATCCCGTAAATAAGGAAACGCTAGAGATCGAGATTCCGGCAAATAAACAGCGATCTTTAGCGTATGATGATGCGGTAAATAGTACTTTGAATGCCGCTTCATCAGGAAGATTTTTAATTAAGGAATCAACAAATTATCCGATACTTAAGCGGGGTAATATGGGATTACCCACTAAAATTTTATTACCCAATATTGAATTTGGGAGACGATCAGAAATGATGGCAGAAATATCTTCTGAGCTTGATCATTTAAGTGATGAACTAGGAAAGGAAATTGACCTCAAGGATGTACTACTCACTTCAGTGAAAGAAGACAATGATGTAGAATATCACATTTCTTTCAAACAATTATATCATGACGTCGAACTGTATTATTCTGATTTCACAGTTCATAATTTTCAAAAGAAGAGCTCTTTTTTGACAGGAGTGATTTTTCCCAGGCCTAATAATCTGTCCGTAGAAGCTTCATTATCGGAAGATGAGGCCGTAAAGATAGTAGAGGCACTATATCCTGCTGGGGTAGATTTTGGGGATAAGGTATTGGACTTTGTTCCATTCAAAAGTCAAGTAAAACTGGTCATATATCATCAAGATGCTGATCCTAGAAAACCATATCTGGCGTATGCTGTAGATTATTATCCTGATGCTCTACACCCCAAAAAAGTATTTGTAGATGCGCATACAGGAGATGTAATACATGCCTTTGATAATGGTTGTACTTTTCATAATCATGATATAAAAAGTGAGTCAGAATCTATCATCATGGATGGCCCTGCTGAAATCTTAGATACTGATCTTGGAGGAAACCCACGTACGGTCCATTCGTATCAAGTCAACGGTAGATATTATATGGTAGATGCTTCTCGGAGTATGTTCAATTCGGCGAGCAGCTCTTTGCCTAATGGTCCTGTAGGAGCGATTTGGACTTTAAATGCATTCAATAGTTCTCCGCAGAATGATAATTTTGACTACGATCACTTTAGTAATACCAATAATACTTGGGAGCCAATCGCGGTGTCAGGACATTATAACGCTGGTGAGGCTTATCAATATTTTGAGGATACCCATGGCCGTAATTCTATCAATGGTACAGGAGGTAATGTAGTGTCTTTTATCAATGTGAGTGATGAGTTTGGAAACTCTATGGGTAATGCCTTTTGGAATGGTGTAGCCATGTGGTATGGAAGTGGTGATAATGCCTTTAGAGAGCTAGCACGAGGGCTTGATGTGGCTGGTCATGAAATTTCTCATGGGGTGGTTCAGAGTACGGCCAATTTAGAGTATTATGGAGAATCTGGAGCTATGAACGAGTCGTTTGCCGATATTTTTGGTGCAATGATAGATCGTGAAGATTGGAAAATTGGTGAGGATGTAGTTAGGGCAAATGCCTTTCCGTCTGGAGCATTGAGAGATATGGAAGACCCACACAATGGCGCATCAACTGGAGATTTTGGTGGAGGTTGGCAACCTAAAAACACGAGCGAACAATACACAGGATCGCAAGATAATGCGGGAGTACATATCAATAGTGGTATTCCTAATCATGCATATTATCGGTATGCGACTGAGATTGGAAAAGAAAAAGCAGAAAAAGTATTTTATAGAGCCTTGACCTTGTATTTGACTAAGTCTTCTAAATTTGTAGATCTTAGGAATGCGGTGGTTCAGTCGGCCCAGGACTTATATGGAAGCACAGAAGTCGCCGCTGCACAAGATGCCTTTGCCGCCGTAGGCATAGGAGCGGGTAGTGGTAATGATTACGAAGAAGATGTACAGGTCAATCCCGGACAAGATCTTGTGTTATTTACAACACAAAATAGAGAAGGACTATTCATTTATGACCTTACTAACGTCAACCAAATATCTAATTCTATTCCCATCAGTAAGCCTTCAGTATCAGATGATGGTTCTGAGATCGTATTTATCGCCGATGATAAGCAGATGCACTATATCTTCATCGATTGGGCTTCTGGTGATGTGGATGAGAGTATCTTGCAAAGCAATCCTGTATGGCGAAATGTAGTTATCTCAAAGGATGGTCAGCGATTAGCTGGAATTTTTGATGAGCTAGACAATGAAGTTTGGGTTTATGACTTTACGATAGGCGCAAGTAATACTTACGAGCTATATAATCCTACTTTTTCTGAGGGAGTAAGCACGGGGGATGTACAATATGCTGATGCACTGGAGTTTGATTTTAGTGGTGAATATGTGATGTATGATGCCTTAAATGAGATCACTGGTACTGCGGGTACTATCGATTATTGGGATGTTGGCTTTTTGAGAGTATGGAATAATGATGCAGATACTTGGAGTCTGGGTGATGTGCAAAAACTGTTTACACAATTGCCAGAAGGTGTTAGTATCGGTAATCCGACGTTCAGTAAAAATTCAGATTATATAGTGGCTTT
>JAHDGW010000168.1:0-645 GCA_020631635.1 Saprospiraceae bacterium | reverse complement strand
GCAATTACGAACTCCTAAGCTCTAATATAGAACGAGGAAACACAGGTACTTTAATAGAAACGGATGGCTTGACTTATCCAAGTTTTTCTAAAACAGACGAACAAGTGATTTTTGATTTTCCAGAACGCAATAGTGCAGGTAATTTGATTGGAATTGATGTAGGTATTTTGGATCTAAATGATGATAAAATCTCTGCAATACCGAATACTGCGTTCTTGTTTCAAGAGGCGAGTAGATGGGGCGTATGGTTTAGTAATGGAGAGAGAAATATCATGACTTCTACGGATAACTCATTAACGGATGATCAGGCTAAAATCTATCCTACCATATTTAGAGAACAACTTACTATTGAGCTTACAGAAAAGACCATCGACCATGTTGAGATTATCAATAATCTGGGCCAAGTAGTTTATTCGAAAATAGCCACATCAAAAGATAATAATATCATCAATACATCAGCATGGGAAAGTGGGATGTATTTAGTAAGAGTAATGAGAGCAGATCAAATATGGGTTAAACAAATATTGAAGATGTAGAAATAAATATTGTATTAGACTGAGTTAGATAGGCGATTTTGAATTTCAAAATCGCCTATCTAATAATTTACCTTTTTACGCTAATCTTATTTTGGTTTTGAAATGCTTT
>JAHDGW010000167.1:1780-7116 GCA_020631635.1 Saprospiraceae bacterium | reverse complement strand
AACTCAATAAATCTTGACTTTCCTTTCATTTTCTCTGGTACGGTATCTCCAAATAATGCTTGATCTGCAAAATCAGCTCCTGCACCATTAAATATTTTTCTACTATATGCCGCACCTAGTGAAGCATACCATCGATCAGATAGATCAAATGATACAGCTAGACCTACACGTTGACCCAACATCGGGCTACTATTACGTCTCAATACTGACCATTCTGGTCCTCCGTAAAGTGTAAAATGTGTACGATCCCAAAGAGAGTTATTGTTTTCTTCTATAATATTCTCTGGTACCAGTTCTAGTGGCAAGTCTTGTGCTTTATCATCGCTTATGAGTAATGACTTATTTAGCAGGGATAGAGACGTTATATAGATTAGATTTCTGGTGTTCTCAGATAAGGAAGACATATTCGCAGTGCTCAATCCTAAGGCTTGTTTTGAATCCTTTAGATACTCTGAGTTAGACACAGCTTTTGATTTATTAACCTCGCTGAATATCGATTGCTCCTTTATTTCAGATATAGGTACAAGCTTCGGTGTTGTATCAGCTCCAGCATTTACTTGCTGAATGAGCACGTTCTGTGAAGCACTTTTAATTGAAGCTTCTTCTAAAGTTTGAATTTTTGCTTCTTCAGAATTAACTGGTGGAGCTACATCATCTTGTGTCGGTACATCTGCAATTTGTTCGATGATTTCAGCATCTTCCATGTTTTGCGATACTAAAACGGTGTTGTTTTGTTGATTGATGATCCAAAGTGTAGCGATAAGGCTTAAGACCAATAGAGCTCCAGAGATCCACCATATCAAGGCTTTTTTACGATCTCTTGCTTCTAGCATGGAGTCCATAGCAGCCCAGGCATCTTCCCGGTATTGAAACTCTTGATGCTTCGTACCCTGCTGAAATAGCTTATCGATATTATTTTCGGGTAAATTAGGCATGTTCAAGTTTTAATTGTTGTTGTACCATGATTTGTAAGCTTTTTCGAGCCTTATGTAAGTTTGATTTTGAAGTACCTATAGATATGTTAAGTTTTTCAGCTATTTCTTCATGTTTAAATCCATCAATGGCATAAAGGTTAAATACTGTTCTATATCCTTGTGATAGATTTTTGATCATCCCGAGTAGTTCTTTGTAGCTTATTTTACTCAAAATATTTTCACGATCTGAGATGTGATGTACATCATCTATATTTTTATTCATAATTAGGCGCTTTTGGGATTTTAAATAATCAAGCGCGGTATTGACCAATATTTTTCTAAACCATGGTTTGAAATCATGATTGCTATCGAATCGATTGATCTTATTAAATACCTTCATGAAACTGTCGTTTAGCAATGAAATGGCTTCGTTCTCATTATTTACATATCTGATAGCGATGCTCATTCCGTAAGAGTAAAAAAGCTTGTACAACTCATGTTGACTTTTACGATCTTGCTTTAGACAGCCTTGGATTATATGTTGAATATCTTTATTCATTATGATAACTATTCATAATATGCTCCCTATACGGTATGCTCTAAGATAAGGTTGCCTAGCCTAAAATTTTTTTTTTAAATAAGTATTGAATACCTGAAATGAAACGACCCAGACAATTATGCCTAGGTCGTATATCATATCTTATATCATCGTAGGTGTACAATGGTTAAACCATCATCATGAGCGGTTGCTCTAGATACTGTCGTACTGTACCTAAAAATTTAGCCCCTACTGCACCATCCACGATTCTATGATCGCATGATAGCGTTACCTTCATCACATTACCGACTACGATATCACCGTTTTTCACAACTGGCTTTTGCACTATACTACCTACTGCAAGTATACATGCATCAGGTGGATTAATGATCGCAGTAAATTCTTCAATACCAAACATACCTAAATTAGAGATTGTAAAGGTATTACCTTGCATCTCTTGCAGGGATAGTTTTTTTGATTTTGCCTTGCCTGCAAGTTCTCTCACTTCTTGGTTGATGTAGCTTAGTGGCTTCAGATCTGCATTATTTATAACAGGTACTAATAGACCTTCGCTTACAGCAACAGCTACACCGATGTTGACGTCTTGATGCAAAGTGATCTTATCTCCATGCCACGATCCATTTACGTAAGGATGCTTTTTAAGTGCCATAGCACAAGCTTTTATAACCAAGTCATTGAAGCTTATTCTAGATTCTGAGTTTTCATTTACAGATTTTCGTGCAGCGATGGCATTATCCATATTGACTTCGATCGTCAGATAAAAATGAGGAGCTGTAAATTTACTTTCACCTAGTCGCTTCGCGATTGTTTTTCTCATTTGAGATACTGGGTGATCTCCATATTCTACACTCGTATCTTGCACGATTGATTGTGCTACGGGTGCTGCTACGGCTTTTTGTCCTCCTTGTGCTATAAAGCTTTCTACATCACGTTTCACTATACGACCTTGATCGCCTGTACCAGCTACGGATGATAAGTTAATACCTGCTTCTTTCGCCATGCCCTTAGCAAGTGGTGACGCTTTGAGATGACCATTTTCATGAGCTACTGGAGGAGCAGTTTGAGTTGCTACCGGCGCAGGAGTCGTTTTAGGAGCTGTTTCCTTTTGCTCTATAGTTTCTTCTTCTTTCTTGTTCTCTTCTTTAGGAGTTTCAGTACTTGCTTTGGGGCTGGCCTCATTGATGAGTATGCCAGCAATATCTTCGCCTTCTTCACCGATAATGGCAATAAGCCCATCTACGGGTACTGGACCTTCAGGTACACCAATATGCAACAATGTACCATCTTCAAAGCTTTCAAGTTCCATAGTGGCTTTATCAGTCTCTACTTCTGCAAGGACATCTCCGGATTCCACTTTGTCTCCTACTTTTTTTAGCCATCCTATGATGTTACCCTCTTCCATAGTATCACTCAATCGGGGCATTCTTATGATCTCAGCCATAATTTGAATCGTTTTTAACGGTTTAGAACTGTAAATATCTCAATTCTATGAATAACTACAAGTGTATGGATTGGTTTATCGTTTTTTAAGCATAAATAAAATGAATTGACTTTGGTATCCATTTTATTCATAATATGTTTTTTGATATATGTAGATTTACAGTATGTCGATGAAGTTTTCTTCTAAATATCTAGAGCAAGCGGTCGAAGCTCTTGCCGAATTACCGAGTGTAGGTAAAAAATCTGCCTTACGCCTCGCTTTACATTTGATCAATGATGAGTCTGATAAAACAAAGCGTATCGCTCAAAGTATCGTTACATTAAAGGAGAACATTACTCGGTGCAAAACTTGTAATAATCTGTCAGACGTAGATACCTGCGATATATGTCTCAGCAGCTCTAGACGTAAAAATATCATTTGTGTAGTTGAAAATGTTCGAGATGTAATGGCGATAGAAGATACACAACAATTTAGCGGTGTATATCACGTACTTGGTGGCGTTATTTCACCGCTTGAAGGTATCGGACCCGATGATTTAGCCATTGATCTATTGAAAAGAAGAGTCGTAGAGCAGGATATTGATGAGCTCATTATGGGTTTGAGTCCCACGATAGATGGAGAAACTACCATTTACTATTTGTCAAAAATATTATCAGAGTCGAATGTCAAAATTAGTCTCATAGCTAGGGGTGTCGCTTTTGGGGGCGAACTTGAATATGCAGATGAATTGACGATTGCTAGATCTATACAATCTAGAATACCGTATCTTGCAGGTCAATAAATGACCACATGTCCGACATTTCTATTGTCATAGTCAGCTATAATGTAAAATCATTTCTACAGCAATGTTTAGAATCGATTGATAAAGCACGAGGTAGTCTTACTATAGACATATATATCGTAGATAATAATAGCGTCGATGGCACTAGAGAATATTTGCATTCTCTTCGTGATGAAAATTTACATATCATTCTCAATGACGATAATGTTGGTTTTTCTACGGCTAATAATCAGGCCATTAGAATAAGCAATTCTAGGTATATACTCTTACTCAATCCAGACACCGTTATCCAGGAAGATACTCTGATCAAGTGCTTTGGTAAAATGGAAATGGATCAGGAGATTGGAGCATTGGGCGTAAAATTGATAGATGGTAGTGGAGAGTTTCTCGTTGAATCCAAGCGAGGATTCCCCAGTCTATGGGCATCATTTACCAAAATGACAGGTATATCTAGGCTAGCTCCGAGATCAGAGTTTTTCAATGCCTACTATTTGGGTCATCTCGATCCGGATGAAGAAAACGAAATAGATGTTTTATGCGGCGCCTTCATGATGGTACGATCGAGTATTTTGCCAGAAGTGGGATTGCTAGATGAGCAATTTTTCATGTACGGAGAAGATATAGATTGGTCTTACCGTATTCAAAAAGCGGGTCAAAAGATATATTATCTACCTACCACTTCTATTATTCATTATAAAGGTGAAAGCACTAAGAAAACGAGTATTTCCTATCTAAAAATATTCTACAATGCGATGATTATTTTTTTAGATAAGCATTTTCAAGGCACTACGTATTCTGTATTAAAGCTGTTTTTGAGAGGGGGTATATATTTGAGAGGAGCTTTGAGCGCAGTGAAAAGAGTTGTAAAAAAAGGGCTACATCCACTGTTGGATGCAGGTATCATTTTCCTCATCTTATGGTGCTTTAAAGACCTCTGGGCATCCTTATATTTTAGAGATCCTATGTATTTCGACGACAGTATTATATTTTGGAATATCATAGGATATCTAATTATATGGTTAGGTTCTCTACATTTATTTGGCAATTATGATCGACGATCAGGGCCGCCTAATGTTATTCAAGGGGTGCTTTTTGGTTTTGTTTTTATAGTATTGATGTATTCTTTTTTGCCAGAGAACTTAAGAAGTTCTCGTATGTTGATTTTAGTCGGACTACCACTCGTCACAGTAGGGTTATTAATGATCAAAAGATTGATCAATGTCATACTCTATCATACCCATGGGCTAAGTATACCTAAGACGAAACATATAGCAATCATTGGTTCTAAGCATGACATACAAAGTATAGAATCTCAAGTTCGTTATTCAAATATAGATGCTGGTGAGATTTCGAAAGTAGAACTTATCGAATCAGACAAGAATATTGAAAATCTGGAAAAGCGTATTGATCAAATGATAAAATTACTTGGCGTAAACGAGCTTATTTTTTCAAGTCAGTCCTTGAGGTACGATGAGATTTTACAACTTATGCAGCTTTTTGGTAGCAAAACGACTTTTAAAATTGCTGCCGTGGATCAAAAGTTAATTATAGGAAGTGATTCTAAGGATGAGATGGGTCAGAGCTTTACCATGCAAATGGAGCTAGATATACTCCTTCCTGTAAAGAGGAGAATGAAACGAC
>JAHDGW010000167.1:0-1770 GCA_020631635.1 Saprospiraceae bacterium | reverse complement strand
GGATTAGCAAAGGCAAGGTACGTTTATCGGATTTAATTTCTATAATATTTGGACGTATGAGTTGGGTAGGAGTAGACGATGATCTTGTAGATAACCAGTCTAGATTGAATTTGAAGAAATCTGTTTTTACCATTAAAGACACATTACCTCAAGCACTACAAGCTAATCTCATCGTTTTACAAGAGTTAAACTTAAATTATATTCGATTCTATTCAATATGGAAAGATTTAGACACCTTAAGTCAGATTTTCTTTAAACGCTAAAATATGCTTACTAATATCAACTTACTTTCAGAAGGGAAGACTATTCATCAGGATTTAATCAATATAAGAAGGCACATTCACAAGAATCCAGAACTAAGTTGGCAAGAGAAAGAGACTAGCTCATTTATCCAAGCCCAGCTTAATGAAATAGGTGTTTCATATACCACGGGTTGGGGTGGAGGTACAGGTGTTATTGCTGAATTAGGTAAGGGTGATAAAACTGTAGCTCTCAGAGCCGATATGGATGCTTTGCCTATTGAAGAAAAAGCTGTACATGCTTACAAATCGCAAAAACAAGGAGTCATGCATGCATGTGGTCATGATGTGCATACTACTTGTCTGTTAGGTGCATTGAGGATCTTAAAGAAGTTTGAAGCTCATCTTTCACATCGAATCGTAGCGATATTCCAACCAGCAGAAGAGCAACTGCCAGGCGGTGCTTCGATTATACTCAAAGAGGGATTTATTGAAAAGTATAGTCCCGTTGCCATATTTGGTTTACATGTACATCCTCCACTTGAAGTAGGAAAAGTCGGATTGAGTCCAGGTCAATATATGGCTTCGGCAGATGAAATAAGAATTACGATCAAAGGAAAAGGAGGACATGCAGCAGTTCCTCAAGACTGTATAGATCCTATAATAATGGCTGCACAGCTTTTAATACAATTTCAACAATTAGTAAGCCGGAAATCAAACCCTATCAATCCTGCTGTATTAAGTTTTGGAAAAATAAATTCTATTGGAGGAGCTACTAATGTGATTCCCAATGAGGTAAAACTAGAGGGAACACTACGGGCTATGGATGAAGTATGGAGAAAAGAAGCCCATGATTGGATACGGAATACGGCCTCAAATTATGCAAAGAGTCAAGATGCTGAGATTGATGTCGATATTGCTATCGGTTATCCCTGTCTATTGAATGATGAGCAATTAACTCATAAGGCTAAAGCACGACTACAAGATCTACTCGGTGCAGAGCACGTCGTTGACTTGCCCAAGCGGATGACCGCCGAGGACTTTGCATATTACAGCCACGAAATGCCAGCATGTTTTTATCGTTTGGGAATAAGAAATGAAGCGAAAGGAATTACATCTAGTGTTCATACAGATACCTTTGATGTAGATGAAGAATGTCTTTACATTGGTGCTAGTACTCTAGCACATATTGCACTGAATATATAGATCATATATAATGTAAGTATCATTAAATGAGATAATTATCTATTATAATTATTTTTAATGTATATTTGGGTTCATGTTGACTTTTAGTCAACTTTCTGCGTAATGCACCCAATGATTGATCTAAATAGAAGTAAATGGCTAGGATTTTAGTTGTAGACGATGACAGAAGTATAAGACGTACACTCAAGGATATACTCGAGTTTGAAAAGTATAAAGTTGATGAAGCCTCTGATGGACTTGACTGTATCGTGAAAATTAAGCAAAGTAAATACGATGTTATCATTCTGGATATTAAGATGCCTAAAATGGATGGTATGGAAGCCAT
>JAHDGW010000166.1 GCA_020631635.1 Saprospiraceae bacterium | reverse complement strand
ATCAGAAACGACAAACCATACTAATTAGCTCTTCATCAAGAGGTTTGGAATTATAACCATTCCAATTATCTTTTAAATTTCTAAAGGAACGTAATTTAAATTTATTGAGCCTTAGCTGTTCTAAAGAAAATCTTCGAGGGTTATTGAAATTAGTTGATGAAGGTCTAAAGTAGTTATTTATTATCTTCAATTCATTAGTAGTGTTTACTTCATAGTAATTCAATTCTGCAGCGGTGCCAGCCACAAATCCTAATCCTAAAAATAGAGATCGTTTTAAAAATTTTGAAGTATCCATAATTTCAAATAGGATTTAAGGGTTTTCAATGTCTTCTACATTAGCGATATGCTCTCCGAGCCATTTATGAATAGCCTTTGCAGTTTGATAATTCATTAATACGCCATTTTCAATTACCCTTACAAAACTATTATTTAAATCTATAGGTTCTGAATTAATTTCTTCATTATCGAGTCTATTTTCAATTAACGAAAAAGTTTGAGAATTTGGTAAAGCGCTTCTCTCTAAATAAAAATTAATAACAAATTCCCCCTGTGGAGTTAAACCGCCATGAGCGCCATTGACATATTTAGGATTATAAGATTCATTGAATATGTATTTACATTTAACTTTTTTCATCACATTTATAATTTAAAGGTATTATAAAACATTTATTTCAATTTAAATATTTTGTATGGTTAATCATATTTTTAAAACAAAACATGCCCAATAAACTCTGAATCATCATCGATGATCAGTCCGTCCCTCCTGCGGAAAGAAAGACAGCTTGCTTTACCGTCGCACATATACATGCCAGCCTGGTAGAGATCTCCGTCTTCATCCGCATAGAGCGGGGTAAACTCTTGATACATCTTACCATAGTGACCGAAATCACCACCACTTTTACTGACAGTTTTACCGTTAGCGGCGATCACCTTGATGTTTTCACCCAATCGACCGAAATTGACCTTACGTACATGGCGCTTGCCTTGAAAGAGTACATCTGACTTATGGCTTTCTAGTAGATTTTTATGCTCTGGATATAGCTCGTGCATGAGACACATCATGTATTTGGATTGCATGGCCAGAGTATATGCAGGGTTGAGTACCACTAGTCCTGTATCTTGCGATAGCTGGGTCAATATCTCCAATAGCTCTGGTTCTTCATCCATGATGAATTCCCATGGGATGAGCTTATACATGAAGTGATATTGCGTATATCCTTCTTCACTTTCTAGAAAAACGCCCTCCTCTGAGAAGGTGACCTCTTGCAGATCGGCATATGCCACCTCAAATCCTGCTTTGACCGCAGCTTCTTCTAGTACTTTGATATTAAGTTTATCTTCTACGTAACCAAGAGAAGTCAATAAAAGTGTTGGCGGGTATTGCGAAAATTTATTCTTGAGTTGCCTAAATACTTGGGATAAATCGTGAATCAAAAAATTGTGTTGCCCTTTATAATCCAATCGTAGAGGTTCATGTATCCAGGACTGAAAATAGGCAGACTCTGGAAGTAGCGTGGCGGTATCCGCATTGAATTCGATCATTTTGATCTCCGTTCCTTCTATCCCACCTGCTAGATCTAATCGACCCAATATATGAGGTACATTTCTCTGGATGTCGTATTCCATTAATGGAATCATCGCATCATTGATCCCGAGTTGAGACCAAAGATTGAATTTTTGGACGTGCTGAGTGGTAGCAAGATATAGCTGATAAAGCTCTTGACTAGTTTGGATAAAATGCTCTATCTCTTGTTTGGAAACCATCATCAAATCTCCAGATAGATACTCTTCATTTTCACCATCTAGGTACCAGCCGTATCCAGCCTGTCTGATATTTTCCTCTGCCCTATACTGGCCTTCAATGACCCTATCCTCCATAAGATCTAGAAGACTTGCTAGAGCCGAATCCTTTTTTAGGAGTTTTTACAGTTCTCTTTGTTGCACTAGATTTTAGTGTATTATTTTTTGTAGCACTTTTATTATATGCATCAGTATTGGCATAAGCTCCTTGTGATATAGGAGTACTCATACTCTTACCCATCATATAGCCCATCATACCACCCATGAGTACACCTCTCATAGATCTTCTACGTCCACCGTCTTCGGCATCTACGAGCTGCGCTTCTTGTAGTGTAAATGTATCTATCTCACCATCCATGTATTGAGCAATGATTCTGGAGTCAGCAACGGTTGCTACGACTTCTTCATCCGTAATTCTGAAACGGTTAGCTTCCATTTCTTTTACCGTCGTGACGATGCCCTGAGTAGGATCCAGTACTTCAGATGTCTCATATTCGACGCTAGATCCACAAGATACTAATCCACTAAAAAGAAGACCTACGCCTATTGTTTTAGCGATCTCTAGAGAAGATTTTTTACCCTTTTTAAGATTTACCTTTACCATAACGATTATTAGTTTGGTAGAAAGGTACAATAATTTCTCAAAAATACGACCTTGCAGGAGTATCGAAAAGGCTTGTGAAAAAGAGTATTTAATATGCAGTTGATATGAGTAAAAAAAATTATCTGATCGTAACGACCCTACTAGTGGGGATGTGCTCTATCGTTTACGAGCTCTTGATTTCTACAGCCAGCTCTTATTTTTTAGGGAATAGTGTCAAGCAATTTTCTCTGATCATCGGCTTTTATATGGCATTTATGGGTATAGGGGCATATTTCGCAAAATGGATTAAGCATAAACTCATCTATCATTTTATACTCATCGAAATTATCTTAGGTCTGCTCGGTGCTTTTTCGGTGCCACTGTGCTATTTCTATTTTTGGTTAGCAGATTATGAGGGATTTAATGTATTTGTTTTTTTCATGATCTCGCTGATTGGTACACTTACGGGGCTAGAGGTGCCCCTACTTACGAGAGTATTAGAAAATGACTATGACCTGAGTGATAATATCTCCAATATATTGGCATTTGATTACTTAGGTGCTTTAGTAGCGACTATAGCTTTCCCATTTTTCTTGGTGCCGGTGGTAGGTATATTTAAGTCCTCTCTTTTTTTTGGATTGCTCAATATTTCGATCGGAGTGATTACCTATTTCTTTTTTAAAAATGAGATTGAGGTTTCTAAACTGCGCAAGCGGTTGTTATTTATGATCAGCATAGCTTTTATGAGCTTGATTATATTCTCTATTGCCACCAGTGCAAGCTTCATGCAGCGATGGAATCGAGGTATCTTCAAACATCCAGTGCTATATACTGAGCAAAGTCCTTATCAAGATATTACTGTAACTAAGACAGATCACGAGTTTCGATTATACCTCAATGGAGCGATCCAATTTTCATCTAAAGATGAGTATCGTTATCATGAGGCATTGGTACATATAGCGATGATGCAGCATCAAAACCCTAAGCGAATCTTACTATTAGGAGGAGGCGAAGGTCTTGCAGCAAGAGAAATCCTGAAGTATGATATAGATCATTTAGATATTGTAGATATTGACCCAGCGATTACAGATTTATCTTCTACGTTGCCCTTATTTACAAAACTTAATGCGGATGCTCTTTCTTCAGATAAAGTGAGCATTCATAATGAAGATGCCTTTAGGTTTCTTATGGAATCGAGAGAGAGCTATGATGTGATTATCTGTGATCTTCCTGATCCTACGAGTGAGGCATTGGCACGGCTCTATAGTAACGCTTTTTATAATTTAATACAATCCAGACTAGCAGAGCGGGGCTTGGTGATTACTCAGTCGACGAGCCCTACGTTGACCCCCAATGCATTTTGGTGTATTGAAGAGACCCTCGCATTTGCCGATTTTAAATATACATATCCTTATCAAATTAATGTTCCGAGTTTTGGAAATTGGGGCTTCATCATGGCGAGCCATGAGCCCTTGCTCCTACGTTATACTGAATCAATCGAGACCCAATTTTTAGAGAAAGAAATGCTCCGTCATATCTTTTATTTTCCAAAAGATAATCGTCCTCAAGGTATTATAGAAAATACTTTGGATCAACCCATCTTGATGGAATATTATCTCGATCATTGGCGCTCTCTCAGCAATGAGGCCAAATAGTGCATCGTATAAGCTAAATGAGCTCTTTTGGTAACCTTCGTAATATCCATTTCTTATATCTTTACGCCATGAATTTTAACATTAAAAGTCTCATCTTTCTGACCTTACTATGTGCAAGTATATCATCATGCGCAATTCTGGGAGGCAATCGTAATATGGATAAGCAATCCAAAGTGATTGTACAAAAGGCTATTGCCTATGCTGGAGGGCAAGCAAGTTTTGATAGTTTGGGTAAAATGCACTACCTCAAAGAGATTGTATTTTATGACGAAAATCAGAAACAAGAGTCTAAAAATTTTGAATTGCATAGCTACGATATGAAGGAAGCTAGTGGTAAGATAGAATGGATCAAAAACTCTGTACGGACAAAAATTTCATATACAAAAGATCAGCTCAAATATGCAAAAAATGGCATGTATGACCCCACTAAAAAACAAGATGGGATCAATAAACTCAAGGCTAGCCATTATGTGTTGTTCATGCCATGGAAGCTTATTGATGGTAATGCAGACATACGCTATATCGGTGAGAAATCATTGCCTAACGAAGAAGTCATGGTTGATGTGCTAGAGGTCAATTACGAAATGGAAAATCCTGATGGGGATATCTGGTGGTATTACTTCAATAAAAAAACAGGTGCCTGGGAAGGCAATATGGTCAAGCATAAAGATCACTACTCTTATGTAAGAAATCTAAGCATGACTGATTTTAAAGGAGTAAAACTTCACAATAAAAGAAAAAGCTATCGCGTAGATAGCCAAGGTAATATCTTGTACTTGAGGGCGGATTATAATTACCAAAATTATCGGTAGTTATGCTACTTGACTTTGAGCAAAATTTTGCCCATAAGTAGCATATGGCACTTGAGTAGGATTTTGCAATACAATCATACGTCCTGATCCTTTGATCCTTAATTGATTTTGATTTTTGATAATGCAGAAATCATCTTTTCCTGCTCTCCATTGATCTAAGCTAAAGAGTCCTTCAAGAATATAAATGGAGTAGGTTTGACTTGAGTCAAAAGAGATTATATGTTCACCATATTCTTTGATGGTCCAATCTTCAAGTTTAATATCACTTTCAAGTTCTACATCACAGTTTCCACCTATCAATTTTTTGATCGATAATCCATTCACCTCTTCGGAGTAGAATTCTTCTGCCCTATAATCATCATAAGTAGGAGCCTGTGAGAGTGATTTTTTTAGATTGGGGTCTAGCCATATTTGAAAAATTCTTGCTCCTGCATATAGATGCTCAGAGTGTTGTATTCCGTGACCTGATCTGATCACTTGCAGGTCTCCTTTATTCAGCTCTATCCAATCATCGATAAGCGTATCATAGTGCTTGATTTTCCCATCAAGTACAAGCGACATAATCTCAAATCCCTTATGTGGGTGAAGTCCAATTGTAGATTCTTCGAGTGCTTCTGCATTGGCCCAGTAAAATAGATTGGAATATGGTGATATACTCCCACCATCACTTGGAAACCCAATAGGTTTGTTTTCGATGATTGATCCACTGTTAAATGATCCTTCTGCTTGCTGATTTTTTGCGATTACTTGTATAGCCATCTCTTGTATATTAACTACCTTAGAAATAGAGTGTCAGGCCAATTTGTTCAAATAAGCGCAATTATGATTCAATCTTTGTTGAGATATATCCATAAGAAAATAACCATTTTGCTTACGCTGCTCGTACTATGTATGGTCTGCAGTCATACCGCCAAAACTCAAGACGGAATACAAGAATTTTATCAGGTAGACTCATTATCCAACGGATATAAGTATAGAGTATTATACCCTCTAGCATTTGATCAAGATAGTAGTTATGCTCTATTGGTATTTTTACATGGCGCTGGTGAGCGTGGAGACAATAATGAAGATCAACTCAAGCATGTAGCACATATCTTTGCCCAAGATTCTATCAGAGCGAGATATCCAGCGATTATAATATTTCCTCAATGTGCAGCGGGTGATTATTGGGCCTCAGTAGATGATAAACGTAGACGGGTCAAAAGTAGCTTAGACCCTACTGCGTCTATGAAAAACGTAATCACTATACTAGATCATTTTGAGAAACAGGCATTTGTAAACAAGCAAAGAGTACATGTAGCAGGCTTATCCATGGGGGGATTTGGGACCTTTGATTTATTGAGTCGATTTCCCAATCGATTTGCATCGGCTATTGCGATATGTGGCGGTGCCGACTTGTTGTCTGTGGCTAAGATTATGCAAACACCTCTGCGCATATACCACGGCGCTTTGGATCAAGTAGTCCCAGTAGAAAATTCAAGAAATATCGCGACTGCTTTAGCGAAACTCAACGCCCCTTGCCGATATATCGAATATCCAGATGGAATGCATGATGTATGGACTAGAGCTATGTCTGAGCCTGATCAAATACAATGGCTATTTTCACATAGTAGATAGCCTTAGCATTGAAGCTACAGCTTCAAAATAATACCTTTCGTTATGATTTTTTGACAATTGAGCACTTTCTGTGAAACTTAAAAGATCTGCATCGTTTATACTTACGTGAAAATCAAACTTAAAAACCTCGGGCCATTCATTGCGATGGCCATTATCATTTGCTCATTTGCAATTATCTTCATGACAGAACAACGAATGGTCGCCCTAGGCGCTCTGATACTTATATTCGCTACCTTAGAATTTTATGTTTTTGGCGCAGTAAATTCTCTGATTAAGGGCTCTGCTTATACACTATATTGGCGGTCAGCATATATTGGACTATCGGCTTTAGGTTATTTCGGTTTAGGCTACGCCATGATGAATGGGGCTAGTGTATTTCGCATGCCTAGTACAACTTTTAGTCTTCTATTAGGATTCGGCTTTACCATGTTTGTCACTAAGCTTATTTTTTCTGGATTTATGGCTGTACAGGATATTGGTCGATTATTCGCAGGGGCATATAATCTTATGGCGGGCAATGATTCTGGAGATGATTTTGTACCGAGTAGACGACAGGCCATTTCATTGATTGCGGCAGGAGCGGCAGCAGTTCCGTTTTTTAGTATGCTGTATGGCATTACCAAGGGAAAATATCAGTTTACCATCAATCGAGAGCGACTACGTTTCGCTTCTTTACCTACTGCATTTAAAGGTT
>JAHDGW010000165.1 GCA_020631635.1 Saprospiraceae bacterium | reverse complement strand
CTCATTGCTTAAAATCTAGAATTATGAGTATAGCAATAGATCAAAACAGAAGTATATATCGAAATAGAGTACATCCTCAGAAATTCGCATTGTGGCTATCTATGGGTAGTATCATGATGATGTTTGGTGCTTTTACAAGTGCTTACATCGTCAAGCAAGCGGGTGGAAACTGGATTGACTTTAAGTTACCAACTTTATTTTATTGGAGTACTGCTATCATTGTGATAAGTAGTATTACTCTACATCTATCTTATACTAACTTTGTAAAGTCCAACTTCAAAGCTTACAAGCTACTACTAGTAGTAAGTCTCTTCCTGGGTTTTGGTTTTGTTGCTTTGCAATATAGTGGATGGGATACTTTATATGCTTCTGGTGTCGACCTTAAAGGTAGTCCATCAGGATCATTTTTATATTTGATTACAGGAGTACATGCGGCCCATGTATTAGGTGGCATTGCTGCCATAATTGTGGCATTGATACATGCATTCACGTTGAAAGAGAAAGTTACATCTAAAAGAAAACATAGATTCCAATTGACTTATAATTATTGGCATTTTATGGGATTTTTATGGATATACCTTTTAGGATTTTTATTATTAAGTAAATAGCGATAGCTACATAATATGGCTACAGATACATTAGAGCACGACGTGCATACCGACGAAAAAGATGGCTGGGATGGTGCAGGACAACCATTTAAAGCCAGTTATGGTAAGTTGATGATGTGGTATTTCCTACTATCGGATGCCTTTACATTTTCAGGATTTTTGATCGCTTATGGAGCAATACGATTCAGTATGCCTTCATGGCCTGTGCCTGATTTTGTATTTCAGACATTCCCATTTTTAGGTGCCGATAAGCCTCTTTATTTCGTTACGTTTATGACTTTCGTTCTACTATTCAGTTCGTTTACGATGGTGAGAGCAGTGCAGGAAGGGCATCAGGAAAATAAGAAAGGTGTTGTATTCTGGATGCTGCTGACCGTGATAGGTGGTGCGGGCTTCTTAGGGTGTCAGGCTTGGGAGTGGAATACTTTGATACAAGGCGAGCACATGTCTGTAACTATAAACCCCTTTGGCACTCATACCGAATCGGGTGTATACTTAAGCGAAAATGGTAAACCTACTGATGATACATTCCAAATAGGAGACTCTTATCTCATACATATGAATGGGGCAAGTCATGGCGATGACCATGCAACGGATGACCACGGATCTGATGACCACGGAGCGCATGCCGGTCACCATTATGATGGCCCTGGCGAATATGCGGATGCATCGGTTGACGAAAAGGGATATATACATAGAAAATATAAAGTTACCTCGGGAGAAGATGAAGGAATGGTAAAGAGTGAGGCGTTTGGACCTAATGGTTTTGGGGCACTATTCTTTTTTATCACTGGTTTTCATGGTTTTCACGTTTTGTCAGGAGTAATATTTTTATTGATCATCATGCTCAATGTGATGACAGGTCTCTATGTAGAGCGCAAAAATGGATACGAAATGGTTGAAAAAATAGGTCTATACTGGCACTTTGTCGATCTAGTATGGGTTTTTGTATTCCTCGTATTTTATTTACTCTAACTAGATATTAATCGTAATTAAAGAAATATTTTAGTAATCTATTACTATGGGACATTTAACGTATCAAGAATCAAAATCACTAGCGACTAAGACGATTATAATCTTAGCAGTGATCACTATAAGTGAAGTAATATTTGCGCTATATGGCAAAGGCCATTTATTAGAGGGGCATTCTCTACCTGGATGGTTGATAGGTGGAGTCATGATTGCCATGAGTATTGTAAAGGCTTATCTGATTATTTATGAGTTTATGCATATGAAATATGAGGTGCCTGGCCTAGTACGAACGGTAATTTTACCAACTCTCTTGTTGGTATGGGCGATTATTGCATTTTTCTGGGAAGGAAGCACGTGGCAGGGCAGAAGAGATCGTATACGAAACGCAAATGAAAAAGAAATAACTACGGCAAAAACAGGTATGGTATTCGAAGAATATACCAAACAAAATGCCTTTTAAAGTATTATATAAGCGGACTGACGGTCCGCTTTTTTTATACGCTCAATTATAGAAATGAAGTATATAGCCGGGATAGTTACTCTTGCTCTTATCGTGATATTACCTGCGGGATCATGGTATTATTTGCAATCGGGTTATGATTTCAGATTGGAGCTATTGCAGCAGCTCGAACCTAAAGGGGAGTTAGATATATCATCACTTCATGTAGAGGCAGGAAACCTCGTGCAGGAGGCTATAGATAATTCGACAGTACTGGTATATAACAGTGCCCTAGTAGATGGTAAAAAAATTGCCGACATCGAAGATCAATTTAAAAATGCAATGACATTCAAAACGCTTGCCATTGCAGATTCTGCTCAGCAGGTTAATACAGTAGATCTCAAATTAGCAAATGGTAAGTCCTCAGAGTTATTGCAAATGTATAAAGCCGTATTGATAGATACTTCAAACCAGGTGAGGCAATGGTACAAGCTCGATAGCGAAGCCCAATATGAAGAGGTAGTAGAGCATCTTGCAGTAGTATTACCAAGAGTCCCCAATAAGGATATTATCCCTAAATAGTCAAATAATGAAAAAATATAGTTTAAAACAATTAGATGTAGTTGCTTATGTACTTTCGGTCGTAGTATTATTTTTAGTTGGTCTGATGAGACAGGTTAAGATCCCTACGGATATCGATTTTGGGTTTTTGCCACCTTTACATGCTACACTTAATGCTATTACAGCGTTGATATTGCTATATGCATTACTTCAAATTAAGAAGAAAAATATAGAAGCCCATAAGAAAGCTATTTTTACTGCTATGGTAACCTCAGGATTGTTTTTACTATCCTATGTAGTCTATCATTTCACTACAGTGGAAACAAAGTTTTGCCAAGAAGGTACGATCCGTTATGTCTATTTTTTCTTTTTGATAACTCATATCATACTGGCAGCCGTTAGTTTACCTTTTATCCTTTTGACATTCAATAGAGGTTTTACCATGACCGTAGACAAGCATAAACGTATGGCTAGATGGGTATGGCCAGTTTGGTTTTATGTGGCTCTTACCGGGCCTATTTGTTATTTGATGTTGAAGCCATGCCACGGATAGTTTGCACTTGATAATTGATTTGAATACGTATAAATTTGCATCATGAAGAAATCTTGGTTAATTGTTGGTATTACTTTATTGGCACTCATGCTATTCTCGGTAGATATAGATGCTCAATGTGCAATGTGTAAGTTGTCAGGAGAATCCAACCTAAAACATGGAGGTACAGAAACCCAAGGACTTAACCGCGGTATATTATACTTATTTACGCTTCCATATTTTCTTGTAGGTGGACTTGCTTTCTTGTGGTGGAGAAATCGAAAAACCGAGGATGAAATATTTGAAAAGAATTAATATTCCCTATAAAAAAATAGAAGCCTGATCTAAATAAGACCAGACTTCTTGCCAAACTATTTAACTAAGCCAAACCATATTTATCTAGAATGTCATAGCGTAACCTGCTGTGATGCCCATTCCTCTATTCTTGATCTGCACATCTATAAAAGTATCTTGTATGAGGTCATTAAATGAGTGTTGGTATCTGGCATCTGCGAATAATAATCCATTAGTTCCCACTTTGTATGATGCACCAGCGCCTATCACACCAGCAAGATCTGTACGATTATATCTATCATTACCCAAATCTAGATCTGTAGTATTGAGTTCTATGTCAAAGAGCACTGTTGCGCTAGTCGTGGTACTTGCGGATGTTGCAAACCCTATAGAGGGTCCGCCAGCTAGATGAAGTCCGAGCTTATCGTTCACGGGTATTCCGTATTTCATAAGTAGAGGTGTCTCTATGTAATTGATACGATTTTCTATACTAGCACCAAGCGGGATATCGATACCAAATACATTGACGGATGTACCTTCTCTTATCGCAAATCCCTTCTGTGTATAAAGTAGTTCAGGAGCAAATGAGAATCCACTACCCATAGGAATATCCAAGATCAATCCATTAGATGAGCCGACCATAGTCTTGGTATCAGGAAGTAGTCCATTAATCAATCCATCAACTGATGCGTTGGATACGTAAAGTCCAGTTTTAGCTCCGACGGTGATCTGACTTATTCCAGTGTTGAACATTATGATGATGACTGCGATGGTGTATATTATCTTTTTCATATCCTTATACTTTTGATGTGGATGAATAATAATTATACTAGCAAGATGCAGGATTTAAGTCTTAAGAGGAGTTAGAGATAGCTTAGTATTTACTTAATAAATTAGTATAAAAGTTATCTCTGTTAAACTTGGGTTTTGAAATTAAACCATTGGTTTATTTGCGAGTCTATACCTTGTTTGGATTACGTTAAAGGTTTTCGAAATATTGAAATAATACCATTTATATTATTAATCCTATAACATACCATCATAAAGCAAATTCCCTTTTTTAGAAGAGTGTTTATTGGAGCTTACTTATTTTATTGTAATCAATTTTCACCCACCTACAGAAGTTTCTGAAACCTGTTTTGATATTGGGTAGGGCAGTAGGTTCAGTAATATTATTTTGAATCATGATAAGAGAATCCAAACCACTCCCGCCGAAGGTCAAACCATCAGAGGTCATTTCAGCTACATTGTCCGAGATATGATAAATCATATTTTTCGCTTTCCGTTCTTTTTCAGTAACGCTACTATATGGAAGTATGGTGTCATTGTATACATTCTGCTCACTTTCTACACTATTGATTTCACTAGTTTTTAGTAAACCATGATTCAACGCATGCATAGCTAACTCATAATGCTCGCTACTTGGGATGAAATACTGAGGGTAATGCGTTATCTGATCCTGATATTGAATAGATGATGGATCTGATAGAAATTGTTCTGTGGTTAAATCTTTAGGCTTTTCCTCACTAAAACTGTTTGTCCTGAATCCACCATTCACGAGGTACATTTCAAATACTCTATTAGACCTCCATTCTGCGTATGCTTTGGCCTGATCTAAAGTGATCCCTACGAGTGGGAAATCTCGATATGCATCTATATAAAGAGATATGGCGATAGAGTCTTCTTCTAGTGAACCGATATCTTGTGTAACTATAAATGACGCGGTATCTGGTAATGTCAATCGAAACTCAGGACTGTCTTCTTGATAAATGATCAAGCTATGATGCATGTATTCCATCCAGTTATGATTAGTGACTTCAGCGATGTCTACATATATGGAATCATTGAGTGCTATGGTGCCTGGTGGTGCCTTGAGATAGCTAGTTTTTTCTAGAAGACTTTTGTTAGAAGTACATGAAAATAAAGCGATACCTAAAGAAAGAAACATGAATAGCCTCATAACAATCAAAGTTAGTAACGGAAAATAAGGAAAATAATGATCATTTATATCAACGGGATTGTGAAATACCGTATTCCATGGCCTGAAAAAAAATCAATACTAGCCTTATCGAATCGGGTTGGGACGAAGAAACACTCATAGCCGTGGTTACGAGGTTCCGATACATATCTGAATTCAACGCAGATATTGGAAATAGGTGATATCAAGTATGC
The DNA here is from genome assembly GCA_020631635.1 of Saprospiraceae bacterium. Lineage (GTDB taxonomy): Bacteria > Bacteroidota > Bacteroidia > Chitinophagales > Saprospiraceae > JAHDGW01. Next base: position 1,615 of record JAHDGW010000165.1, on the reverse strand, counting down.
GACACTTTATAGATCAGTCCATACTTCTTCTTACTAATGTACTTAGCTCCCCAAACCCCACTCGAATACCATCTTTCTGACAATAGCCCTTCATGACAACGGTATCACCATCCTCAATAAAAGATCGAGTTGTTCCATCTGATATGATAATAGGCTTCTTACCGCCCCAAGAAATCTCAAGCATGCAGCCGTAGGATTCTGGAGTAGTACCTGATATAGTACCTGATGCCATAAGATCACCAACTCTTACATTGCATCCGTTTACGGTATGATGTGCCAATTGTTGGGCTTGATCCCAGTACATGTATTTAAAGTTGGAATTTGAAAGTGTAGTATTTGTTCCAGAGGGAGTCTCTAGTTCCACTTTAAGTTTGATATCTATATTTCTAGATCGATCACTATCCAAATAGGGAAGTACTTGAGGTTCTTGCTTCGGTGCATCTATCCTAAAAGGCTCTAATGCCTCCATGGTCACAACCCAAGGTGACATAGATGAAGTAAAGTTTTTGCCTAAAAAAGGACCCAATGGTACATATTCCCATTTTTGGATATCTCTTGCTGACCAATCATTGAAGAGTACCATTCCAAATATATAATCTTCTGCCTCATCAACGGATATAGGATGACCTAAGGTATTCTCTTTGCCTACGATAAATCCCATTTCTAGTTCAAAATCCAATTTCTGAGTGGCTTTATACTCTGGAGCTTTGGTCTCGGAGTTTAGCACCTGACCAGAGGGTCTTGTAATAGGTGTACCACTGACCACAATTGAAGAGGCTCGACCATGATATCCTACAGGTAGATGTCTCCAGTTGGGTAGCAATGCATTTTCAGGATCACGAAACATCTTTCCTACATTGGTAGCATGCTCTATACTTGAATAGAAGTCTGTATAATCGCCGATATGTATAGGAAGATGCATGGTGGCATCCATTTGACTTACAAATAGGCTTCTATACTCATTATACTTATCAGCATCTTGTTTTAGCCAGTCTTGGACATCAATGCGTAGTTGATTGGTGATTTCTTTTCGCAGTTTGATAAAGGGATTAAGCACTACTTGATCAAAGTAGCTTGACTCAACCTCTCCAAATCCAGCTTTTGACCATTCTAAAAGATCTAATATTTGATCTCCAATTGCTACGCCAACTCTTTTACTTCGCTCTGCAGTTGAGAAAATTCCAAATGGAATGTTATTGATAGAGAAGTCGGAGTTGTTAGGAATATTTATGATCATGATTTATTGGTTTCTTCTATCTACGGGTTACCTCCAAAATAAATCGGGTTTAATGAAAAAAACGGTATCTATAAAATACAAGTGTTCGCTTGCTGTAAGAACATTTTCATCATGCAGATCTTCTATAATTAATCCTAACTGATCGTTGTAGTAATCATTGAGCCGTTTATTTTTAAAACCATTAGCTTGCATGAAGCTTTTGACTTTTTCTAAATCAGTCATGCGATCTGCTTTAATATAGGACTGTTTTACAACTGAATACAGAACGTTGTACTTATGATAAAATCCTAAGAGCTGGTAAGCAGTATCACTAAAAAAGTAGTTGTGAAGTAGAAGGTTGTAAAAGTAGTCTTCCCAGGAAGCATAGTAGATAGCATC
>JAHDGW010000164.1 GCA_020631635.1 Saprospiraceae bacterium | reverse complement strand
AACAGAAAAAGATCTCATCGCTTGAAGCGATCAGATCTTTCACATGCCAGCTTAATCCACAATCATAGTCGAATGATCCAACTCTTGTTGCTTCATATTAGCAGGCAGATCACGGTACTCATATTCTTGATTACGCAGCTGTGGAGTGTAGCCTGCTTCTCGTATTGCTTCCTGGATACCATCCGCTGTAAATCGGAATGCGGCACCTGCGGCAGAGACTACATTTTCTTCGATCATGATACTACCGAAGTCATTGGCACCAGCATGAAGACATACTTGCGCTACTTTCTTGCCTACGGTCAACCAACTGGCTTGGATGTTTGTCACATTGGGTAGCATGATGCGGCCCATAGCAATCATACGTACGTACTCATCACCAGTACAAGTATTACGAGCACGTTTGATCTTTTTCAAAATCGTATCCTCATCCATAAATGGCCATGGGATGAAGGCTAAAAAGCCATTAGCTCCATCTGGTCTACGGTCATGTACTTCTCGGAGTCTTACGAAATGCTCCATCCGTTCTTGATTGGTCTCGATATGACCAAACATCATGGTGGCACTGGTCGTCAAACCAACTCGATGCGCCGCTTCCATCACGTCGAGCCATTCTTGACCCCCACATTTCCCTTTGGAAATGAGTCGTCGTACTCGATCATTCAATATTTCGGCTCCAGCCCCTGGTAAACTATCTAGCCCTGCATCGCTTAAGGCTTGCAATACATCTTGATGAGTGCTTTGCTCCAGCTTGGTAATATGCGCTATCTCTGGTGGTCCTAATGCATGTAGTTTAAGATTGGGATATAGCGATTTCAACTCTTTGAAAAGTCCTACATAATAGTCAAGACCTAAATCAGGATGATGCCCACCTTGTAATAAGAGTTGTTCGCCACCATACTCAAAGGTTTCTTCGATCTTCTTTTTATACTGATCTATCGTAGTGATATATGCCTCCTCATGTCCAGGTCTGCGGTAGAAGTTGCAAAACTTACAATTGGCGATACAAACATTGGTGGTATTACTGTTACGATCTATGATCCAAGTCACAGTGTTATTGGGTACATGATATTGGCGGAGAGCGTTACCGACGTACATGAGATCAGAAGTACTGGCATTTTCAAACAAAAATACGCCCTCTTCTATACTCAGATAGTCTCGATTCAATGCTCTACCCAGAAGCCCTTCGATGGTGGATTTTTCACTCATAATTACTTATTACAAAAGTAACACCTAAGTCTGTATTCAGTTGAGTATAAGGCCTACTCTTTCATACCACATCAAAAAGAGCCTCAATCCCCGTAGTTCTTATATACACATCATAGTACTAGTCCGATAATTTTTGCTTATATTTGCGACGAACTTGATAGAGAGGGAGCATTTGTTCCCTTTTTTTATTGGTATAAATCGATATAAAACATTGAATTTAGAACAACTTGTACAAGATGCCATCTCAGAACTGAACTATACAGACTGTTTTTTGGTAGAAATTGTAGAAGGAGCCAGCAAGTTTGAAATCTTCATCGATAGCGATGAAGGTGTTACTTTTTTAAAGTGTAGAAAAATCAGCAGACTATTGGAAGAGCACATTGATGCCAACCCCAATATCCCTGAAAAATATACTTTGGATGTTTCAAGTGCTGGTGTAGGGAGACCGCTCAAGTTATTTAGACAATACAAAAATAACATAGGACGCTTGCTGGCTGTAAAGCTTTCTGATGGCAGTAAAAAAGAGGGAGACCTCCTAGAAGCTACCGAGGAGCATATCAAACTTGAAGTATTGAAAGATCCTAAAAGCAAAAAAAAGATTAAAGAAAAAGAGCAAATTATCATAGAGATGAACAACATTATTGAATCCAAGGTCAAAGTCAGATTTTAAAAATTTAGATTATGAATTTAGTAGAATCTTTCTCGGAGTTTAAGGCTGGAAAAAATATTGATAGACCTACCATGGTCAGAGTATTGGAAGATGTATTCCGTACGCTTATCAAGAAAAAATATGTCGATGATGAAAACTTTGATGTGATCGTAAATACTCAGAACGGTGACCTCGAAATGTGGAGAGTACGGGAGATCGTATCCGATGGTGAAGTGACCGATGAGATGAGTCAGATTTCTTTTTCTGAGGCTCAAGCTATTGATGATGATTATGAAGTAGGTGAAGAATGCTATGAGCAATTAGGATTAGAAGATTTTGGCCGTAGAGCCATCATGGCCGCAAGGCAGACGTTGATCTCCAGAATCATGGAGCTCGAAAAAGACGAAATATACAAACGATATGTAGATCGTGTAGGTGATATCGTATTAGGTGAAGTTCACCAGATTTTGAAAAGAGAATTACTCATACTAGATGATGCTACAGGTAACGAACTTGTACTTCCGCGTCATGAGATGATACGCGGCGATTATTTCCGTAAGGGAGATATGGTACGTGCCATTATTAAAGATGTAGAAATGAGAAATAACAATCCTGCGATTGTCATCTCTCGTACAGACTCTGCATTCTTGGAGAAATTGCTCGAGCAAGAAGTACCAGAAATAGAAGATGGTCTGATTACCGTCAAAAAGATCGTTCGTATACCAGGTGATAGAGCCAAAGTAGCCGTAGAGTCTTATGATGACCGTATCGACCCAGTAGGTGCTTGTGTAGGTATGAAAGGTAGTCGTATACACGGTATCGTAAGAGAGCTCAAAAATGAGAATATTGATATCGTTAATTTTACGAGCAATAGTACTCTATTCATCCAGAGATCATTGACACCAGCTAAGATCACCAATATCGAGCTGGATACTGAAAATATGAAGGCCTCAGTATTTTTAAAGCCAGATCAAGTATCATTGGCTATTGGTAGAGGTGGTACTAATATTAAGTTGGCTAGTAAGTTGACTGGATTTGAAATCGATGTATATCGAGAAAGTGACCAACTTGAGGTAGAAGATGTAGATCTAGATGAATTTACAGATGAGATCGATGGTTGGGTAATTGATCAGCTGAAAAATATCGGTTGTGATACGGCTCGAAGTGTATTAGACCTAAGTAAACAAGAACTTGCTCGTAGGACTGACCTCGAGGAAGAAACTATAGATGAAGTATTAAGAATATTGGCGGCAGAATTCGAAGATGATGAGAATTAGGCACTAGATTCGACAAACAAACTATTAATCAGGTAAATGGCAAAAAGATTAGTCAAAATAGCTAAAGAATTGAATGTTGGTACGTCTACCATAGTAGACTTTCTAGCAAACAATGGGCATGCAATAGAAAACAAACCTACTGCCAAAGTATCTGATGAGCAGTACAATATGCTATTGGCGGAATTTAGTAATTCTATGGCCGTCAAAGAAAAAGCAGATTCGCTTGTGATTGGTACACGTAGAGAGGAAGAGGCTACCCCTCCTCCACCACCTCCCGTTGCACCGCCACCTGCAGTAGAAAAAGTTGAGCCAAAGCCTGAGCCCGTACAAGAGCCAAAGCCTGAACCGAAACCTGAGCCAACTCCGGTAGTCGAGGAGCCTAAAGAGGAAAAAAAGCAAGAAGAAAAACCTAAAGAAACCTCAGGTCCTAAACTTAAGGTATTGGGTAAAATAGACCTCGAACCTAAAAAGAAGGTCAAGAAGAAAGAGGAAGTAAAAGCGGAAACTCCTAAACCAGAGGAAAAAGCACCTGCGGCCTCAAAAGAAGAAAAACCAAAACAAGAGAAAGCAACTACTCCAAAAGAAGAGAAAAAAGATACTCCCCCTGCACCTAGTAATGAGATCGTAAGGGCTGCAACACCGCAGCTCAAAGGGCTCAAAATTATGGGTAAGATCGATAAATCTAAGCTCGATCAAATCAATAAGACCCCATCTAAAGACAAGTCTAAAACGGGAGGATCTGATGATCCCAATAAAAAGCGTAAACGTAAACGAAAAAAGGTTGCGCCAGCATCATTCAACAAGCCTGGAGGTAATAGAGGCTCAAATAGTGGAAAAGGCGGTAGCAAACCAAGAAGAGAAGAGGTCAAAGAAGTTTCTCAAAAAGAGATCGAAGAAAAGATCAAAGCAACCATGGCTAGAATCTCTGGCGGTGGAAAAAATAAAAGACAAAAAATACGTCGAGATAACAGAGAAGAAAAAAGAGAGAAGCAAGAACAAAAAGAGATGGAAGTACAGACTGGTAAACTCCAATTGACGGAGTTCGTATCAGTATCTGAGCTTGCCAGCTTGCTTAATGTACCTGTGACAGAAGTCATCATGACTTGTATGAATCTCGGAGTAATTGTTTCTATCAATCAACGCCTCGATGCAGAAATCATAGAGCTTGTTGCCAGTGAGTTTGACGCCGAGGTAGAATTCATAAGCGCAGAAGCGATAGATGATCAAGAAGAAGAAATTATTGATGATCCTGCCGATCTGAAGCCACGTGCTCCGATCGTAACCGTAATGGGTCACGTAGATCATGGTAAGACTTCCCTTCTTGATTACATACGAGATGCTAATGTTGCCGATGGTGAAGCCGGAGGAATTACTCAGCATATCGGTGCATATGAGGTACGAGTAGGTCCCGACAAAAAGAAAGTAACATTCCTAGATACACCAGGTCACGAAGCCTTTACAGCGATGAGAGCTCGTGGTGCTAAAGTGACAGATATCGTTATCATTATCGTTGCTGCGGATGATCGCATCATGCCACAGACGAAAGAAGCCATAAGTCACGCCCAAGCAGCTGGTGTACCTATAGTATTCGCGATCAATAAGATCGATAAAGACGGAGCTAATCCTGATCGTATCAAAAACGAACTGGCAGAAATGAACTTCCTGATCGAAGAATGGGGAGGTCAGTATCAATCAGAAGATATATCCGCTAAAAAAGGAACTAACATAGATTCTCTACTTGAAAAAGTAGCACTACAGGCCGAAATGCTCGAACTACAAGCCAATCCTGATCGATTAGCCTCCGGTGCTGTTCTAGAAGCATCATTGGATAAAGGCCGCGGATATGTGACTAAAATACTAGTACAAGCTGGTACACTTAAAATAGGTGATTCTGTGGTAGCTGGAGAATTTTCAGGTAAGGTGAAAGCCATGTTTAATGAAAAAGGTAAACGCGTCAAAAAGGCTGGACCCTCTACGCCTGTTCTACTCTTAGGTCTAAGTGGAGCACCACAGGCCGGTGAGAAATTTAAGGTCATGGAGACGGAGCAAGAAGCTAAGCAACTAGCCTCTAAAAGAGCTCAGATCTCTAGAGAACAAACCAATAGAGCTAGCAAGCGTATCAGTCTCGATGAGATCGGTCGTCGTCTAGCTTTAGGTACATTTAAAGAGCTTAACTTGATCATTAAAGGTGATTTTGATGGTTCAGTGGAAGCACTTGCAGATTCATTGATCAAGCTAGGTATCGAAACCGTACAGGTAAATGTATTGCATAAGGCTGTAGGACAGATTGTAGAGTCTGACGTACTACTTGCATCGGCATCAGATGCCATCGTAATAGGATTCCAAGTACGGCCATCTGCCAATGCAAGAGTACTTGCAGAGAAAGAAGGTGTACAGATAAAAACATACTCTATCATCTACGAAGCGATTGATGAGATCAAACTGGCGATAGAAGGATTACTTGAACCTACAGAAGAAGAGAAAATCACCGCTCAAGTTACCGTACGTGAGACTTTCAAAATCAGTAAGATTGGTACCATTGCAGGTTGCTACGTCGATAGCGGTATGATCACTCGTAATACATTTATCAGAGTCATCAGAGACGGTATCGTAGTCTACCCAACTAAAGAAGGTATGAAAGGCGAACTTACATCACTGAAGAGATTTAAAGATGATGTCAAAGAAGTGAAGAAAGGATTTGAATGCGGTCTTACGATCAAAGGATTCAATGATATCAAAACGGATGATGTAATCGAAGGATACGAAATCGTACAAGTCAAACAAACGCTTTAAGTACAAGCTCTAGTTGAAAAAGGCTGTTTTAAAAGATCTTCTCGATGATGCGGTGTTGCGTTACAACAATGCGGATTTCATAGCAGATGATCCCATAGGCATACCTCATCAATACAGTCTTCTACAAGATATTGAGATTAGCGCATTTTGGACATCCATGCTAGCATGGGGGCAACGCATTACCATTATCAACAAAATGAATGAGTTATTTGCGCTGATGGATAATGCACCGTATGATTTCATCAAAAATCATCAAGAGCATGATCGAAAACGTTTTGAGCATTTTAAGCATCGGACTTTCAACTATACTGATTGCCTGTACTTCCTACATTTCTTACAACATCACTATCTGCATCATGATAGCTTAGAGCAGGCATTCCTGAGCTCCACCAAATACGAAGCCAAACGCAATATTTCCCAATTCCATCATTACTTTTTCAGTCTTCCTGATGCTCCACATCGGACTAAGAAACATGTAGCTACCACTGATAGGAATAGCAGCTGTAAGCGTATGAATATGTTTTTGAGATGGATGGTAAGAAAAGATGACAAAGGCGTAGATTTTGGGATTTGGTCTAAAATATCTACTTCTGATCTGATGATACCACTAGACGTACATGTGCAAAGAGTAGCTATCAAACTAGGTATACTAAAAAGAGATAAATCAGATTGGAAAGCTGTAGAAGAGCTCAGCTCAACACTAAGAAAATTTGATCGTATCGATCCTGTTAAATATGATTTTGCTCTCTTTGGACTAGGTGTTAATCAAGAGATTTAATCTTTCCAATCATCAAATCGGATCTCTACGATCTCCCCTTTTTCAAGGTATAGAAATACCCGATATACACCTTTCTGTGCTTTGAGTTTTCCTACCCAATAACGGCTTCCTTTATCGGCGGACTTACCAGAGTGAACTTTACGTGCTGATGTAGCTCCTACGTCAGCCAAAAATGCTTTTATCTTATTCAAAGCCTCCTGCTTAGCATAAAAGTTAGGACTATCAGATATGCAAAGTTCTACCTCTCCTGACATCCGCTTTTCTAAGCGTTCTAGGTTTGCACTACCTAAGTCTCGTAAAAGCCCCTCTCCTTGCTGAGCAAATAGCATCAGGCAGAATACAAGACTTAATATTGATGTTGATATGATTCGTTTCATCATTTATAAATATAATTATTAAACCCATGTATGAATCTTAATAGTTCGCTATATCTGGTAAGAAAACGTTAAAAGAACATCATAGGTACCGTAAAAACCCTTAATCAATAGCTTTTCACTATCAATG
>JAHDGW010000163.1:5082-7212 GCA_020631635.1 Saprospiraceae bacterium | reverse complement strand
GCTACGATTGAAAAAAATCTGGATCGACTCGTCAAAAAAGAAAAAATATCTCTAGAAGATAAGCAAGCATGCTTGGATCATATTTCTACCTCTACTACCTTGAGTGAAGCTTGTAGTGAAGCGGATCTAGTCGTTGAAGCAGCAACTGAAAACGAGAGTATCAAACTCAAAATTTTCAGAGAGATGGATGATTCTGCTCCTGAGCAATGTATCCTAGCTAGTAACACCTCCTCCATCTCCATCACGAAAATAGCTGCAGTGACTTCTAGACCAGACAAGGTCATAGGTATGCATTTCATGAATCCTGTGCCCATCATGAAACTAGTAGAAATCATCAAGGGATATAGCACGAGTGAATCTACTACCGCAACAGTTATGGACATCTCTAAATCACTGCATAAAATACCATTATCTGCAAATGATTACCCAGGATTTGTAGCCAACAGGATCCTACTGCCCATGATCAATGAAGCGATCATATCTCTGCAGGAAGGTGTCGCCGGTGTAGAAGAAATAGATGGTATCATGAAGCTAGGTATGGCGCATCCCATGGGACCACTACAGCTGGCAGATTTCATAGGCTTGGATGTTTGCAAATCTATTTTGGAGGTATTGCATCAGGGCCTAGGAAAAGATAAATATGCCCCTTGCCCTCTTCTCAATAATATGGTGATGGCTGGTAAGCTAGGTCGTAAATCAGGAGAAGGATTTTATATATATACACCAGGTACAAAGGATATAAGTGTATCCTCACAATTTGTATAGATGCATCTCAAAAAGTTTAGAAGGCTAGTCAAGTTAATGAACTGGTATCCTCCCTTTTGGGGAGCAGGTATACGAGTATCGGAAGTCAATCCTAGTTGCACTCGGTATGTGACGACCATGAAGTTGCGCTGGTGGAATAAAAATATATACGGCACTCATTTTGGCGGCTCTCTCTATGCCATGTGCGACCCCTTCTATTGTTTTATTGTATTCAATCACTTGGGTAAAGACTACATCGTATGGGACAAAGCTGCAAGTATAGAATTTGTCTCACCTGGCAAATCTAAGGTCACCGCCATCTTTGAGGCGGATGAACAGACTCTTTCTGATTTTAAAAATAAGGTTGACCTAGAAGGAAAAGCTACTATTGATTTCACCACCACGGTGAGAGGAATAGATGGAAAGATAGTGGCCAAAGTACAAAAGACTGTGTATGCGCGGAGAAAGAAGAGGTCGAAGTAGGTTATGCCCCTACTCACTTAGGTATCGTTGCCATATTTTATACTTAGCATCGATGTATGCGATATGCTGCTGATTTTTAAATCTATCATCTAGAAATACGATACCGAAGTAATAACAATCGATGGTTGCCCTTACCTTTTTGTTATTTTTAATCCTATCCCAAGCTTTCTGCATCCCTACTGACCAGTAAATATCGTCGATCACTAAGATGGCCTGATCACTACTTTTCTCTAATATCCGCTCAAAATAATCTACGGTCGCCGCTTCTCTATGATTGCCATCAATAAAGGCCAAATCGACTTGACTGATCATACTGAGAGTATCATCTAGCGTATGATCAAAGTTGCCCAATATCGGACATATATGATCAAGCTCTAGTTTATCCCATAGCTTCTGAGCAATCTCCAATGATGATGGATTACCTTCTAGGGTATATACCTCGGCCGCTCGATTACCCGCAGCCAAATAAGCACAACTTATACCTAAGCTTGTACCTATTTCTAAGATTGTTTCTGACTTATGAAATTTAGCAAGCTTAAAGAGGATTTCACATTGCCAGGGGCTAGATAAACTTGTTTTCGAAATTTCTGAAATTTTACGTTTGTTGATCCCCGTATTACCTGCACCTAATTCCAAAAAATCAATTTCATTATCATTCTGCAAAAAAATCTGTCGCTCCGTCTCTATATATTCATAAGCATAGTAACGATCTGACTCGTCTAATACCTGACTACAAAACTCAAAAAGAAATGGAGAGTGAATCTGATAGACTGATTTGGCCCTCTTGTAAAAGCTAAGCGCAGAAAGCATTTGATTATATACACGTAAAAACGACATCTTGAACGAAAAGATATTTTTTAATGTTACGAATCTACACAGCTCTATCCGTAGAAGCTATATATT
>JAHDGW010000163.1:0-4982 GCA_020631635.1 Saprospiraceae bacterium | reverse complement strand
TTATTTGAGCTTTCTGATAAGTTTAATGCAGATGAGGTATTTAAAGCCAATTATACAGTAGGCATGGTTGACCTTAATGGTGACTGTAAAGATGACTTGCTTTTCCTCAATGGTGGCGATCAGCTTTTCGTTGGGTATCAAGGTGGCACCACTAGTGATGTAAAAGTAGAGTCCGTAGGCATAGTACCAGGTGGGAATGCTTGGACAATCATGGCAGGCGATATTGACAATGACGGTCTCAATGAGATCATGATATCTGGTTTTTATGATGGCCTCAAAGTCTATAAACGATCTGATAAAGACAGCCCTTTTGAAAGTTTTTATACTTCTAATTCTGATTTTTTTGCTCAAGGATCTAACATAGTAGACATCAATAATGACGGATGGGTAGATGTATTTATATGTGATGATGATGCCGAGAGCGAAATATTTATCAATGACCAAAACGGAAATATAGCTCCTGCCAATGAGATGATCGATATGACTACCACCCCTGCATCAGATAACTCCGGCAACTATGGCAGCACATGGATAGATATCGATAATGACCGAGATCTTGATCTATATATTGCGAAATGTAGAGGTTTTGTAAATGATGCTACCGACCCTCGTCGCATCAATGCTTTATTCATCAATGATGGTACTAATCATTACACCGAACAAGCCGAGGACTATGGTCTAAAAATTGGGTGGCAAAGTTGGTCGGCTGACTTTGGAGATATTGACAATGACGGTGACTTAGACTGCTACATTGTCAATCACGACTTTAAATATCAGCTACTTATCCAAGAAGATGATGGTAAGTTTTACGAAAAACAAGACTACCTCAGCCAAGATATAACCGGTGGTGATATACAAGGCATCTTTGTAGATTTTGACAATGATGGTTTTTTGGATATACTCATCGGAGGAGGTAGAGATTATCTATTGATGAATAACGGTGACCAGACCTTTACCCAAAACTCAGATCCCTTCTCTAGCAACAATGCCAATAGCTTTGCCGTAGGTGATATCAATGATGATGGATTCAGAGATGTACTAGTCAATTATGGTACAGGTTTTTCTGGAACGGGCTCATCCCCTGACGAACTCTATATCAACAAAACGAATGATAATAATTGGATCACTTTTCATCTCCAAGGGACCAACTCCAACGCCCTTGCTATAGGCGCAAGACTAGAATTATACGGAGCTTGGGGAGTACAGATAAGAGATGTAAAAGCGGGCCAATCATATGGTATCATGAACAGCCTTAGCCCATCTTTTGGTTTAGGAGCGTATACCGAAATTGATAGTTTAAATATTTTTTGGCCCTCGGGGCAGACAAGCCAATTTGTAGAACTCAGTCCTAATGAAAAATATTATATATCAGAAAATAACTGCATAAAAAAACAAGAAAGTATTGCCGTAGTCGGTCCATCTACTATATGCCCAGGCGAAGAAGTAAACTTAAACATCGATAGCGCTGCCAATATCACTTGGTCCAATGGGATGACAGGAGCAAGTATCACTATAGATCAACCCGGTGTATATTATGCCACTATACTAGAGGATGGATGCAAGAGCACTAGCCAAAATATTGAAATAAAGGCAGCCGCAAATATCGAAACACCTATCATCATAGCTGAGCAAACTACTCCCCTATGTTCGGGAGAGGAACTCTCCTTGAGTACAAGTAGTGGTAATAATGCTACCTGGTCTACTGGAGATATGGGCAATACCCTAACCGTCACAGAATCTGGGAGTTATTATGCTGATGTGATGGAAGCCTGCGGAATTATACGTACTGAAGAAATAGCTGTCACGTTTATCAACTCCGAAGATTTTGAAACAGAAAATGATACACTCCCGAGTGCAGGAATGGCTACTCTCACCGCGAGTGGAGATTCTATATTGTGGTATGATGACTATCTAGCAAGCATGCCAGTAGCCACGGGTAATACGTTTACAACCCCGTTTTTAGACATTAGTACCGCTTACTACGCAGAGCATGTACTTGCTGTTGGTGGTGGTCAATCCACGGTGGGAGAATCCACTTTTCAGGAAAATAGTCCCTATAGCGGTGATCAGTTCAACGGAGGATTGATTTTTGATGTCACAGCTCCATTTACGCTACATCGAGTCACCTTGAATACAGATACTCCTGGCGAACGTAGAATCATTTTGCAAGATAGCAACGGCAACGAGCTAGCTGCTCAAATGGTCAATTTAACAACGGGAGTACAAACGATAGAGCTAAACTTTTATATAGAAATAGGTACTGATTACTTACTCACTACTGATACTCAAGTCAATAATACCTTACTCGGCACCAACTCGCCTCGAATAGTCAGAAACTCAGAAAATGTTGACTATCCATATACACTGGATGATATCGTGGAAATCAAAAACTCGCCATACGGTACACAGTACTATTACTATTTCTATAACTGGGAAATCGTAGAAGATGGATTCAGCTGTGTAAGCAAACGAAGACAAGTTATGGCCGTGGTAGATGGCACCGTGCATACCAATCAGATTTCTGATATAGGTATAGACATATTTCCTAATCCGACGAGCGACTACTTGCAGCTTAGTAATATTGACGAAAAATTTACCATCATGATTACTGATCAAAAAGGATCATTGCACAAGCTACAGCATATTACCACGAGTCGGCAGATTGACATCCAAGATCTACCAAGTGGGACGTATACGCTAAGCCTGATCAAAGAGAATGGAGAAACCTTTAGTTCTTCTATATCAAAAATCTAGAAGGATCAAGCTATAATATGTATGAAATGCTCATAGAGCATAACCATAGCCAGTGTATCTAGCTCGCAGTATCGCAGTAATGCTTTTTTGATTTCTGCCCTCTCACCAGCTTGTACTTCTGAAAACTGTAGTTGAGCATATGCTGTCATAGCGGCGCTACCATCTCCTACGAGATCCATTTTAGAGACCAAATTATCGAGCTCCTCTTCTGTCCATCCTTGATAAAGTGGTGGTAACACTTTATACGGATTGATCCATTCATCATTTTCAAAGTGTAACCAGGTATGATCTTTTGCAAAGTTTCTAGAACTCAGTCCGATATGACCAATCGCTTGTGAATATTTGTCCTGAATCTTAGAGTCTGTATTCAGTATCGCGGGCAAGACGTACTTCAGAGAATTAGAGCCGCCAGTATGTGGATTGTAGTAATATCGCTTTACTACATCCAGCAAATCAATCATATCGCGATCTCCTTTCCACTTGATAGCACTATCCTTTTTATTATGGCTAATCGTTTCTATGAATGCCATCAACTCTAATTTATCGGATTCATCAGAGTCTATCAACTGAATATATATTGCATTCAGAATGGTATTTTCATGAGAAGAATACATAAATATCGATCCCTGATTTTTAGACAAATTATCTCTGAGACTCCTGATAAAATCAAAATTGGGGAATACTCCCGGCTCTACATTGATAAACTCCGACTGATGCTCTACTCGACCATCTTTATGAATAATATGATGAGAATACTGAAATGCAATAGACTCATATGGTCTCATCCCTCTATGGAAAGGTAGAGCTACGGTACTGGTCTCGAAGTCAATCATATTGAGCGGAAACCTCCACGTTGCGATCTCGGCTCGTAGTTCGTCTTTTAAGATATGTGGCGTATAGTCATTATTTAAGTCTTTTTGTATCTGTATCCATTGCCGTTCTGTACGTGATATATGATCATCAGCTTCTTTATGTCCTAGATCATCTAGCGAGAGGTCTTCTTTAAAAACCTTACCCTCTTGCATGCACTTATTTCCTTTTCTAAAATCCCATATGTCTAGGGTATTAGGTTTTTCAAAATCTGCTGCTGACCACCCTAGTTGACTGGTAAAGCATTCTCTAAAACCTGATCTCAGTCCTCGATCCTCATCGGTTGGTTTAGCTTTGAATTCACAAGTTTTACATGCTGAAAAAATAGGAGATGCAGAAGCATATGTATCATCTATATAATGTTGCTTTAGATAATTCACTGACTCTAAAAACGACTTATCTGGAAGTACATCATATACACCATCGTTAATAGCCGATACAATATCACTTACATTAGTGATACCTAATACTGAGTCCCCTAGCTGGCCTAGGTCTTGATGTACTACCTGTATACCAGTCCTACTTTCATTATTAGATATCTTAAAATTCTGATTAAGTCCATCGATGCTGGCAACTTTCGATTTATCAGCCAACATAAAATAAGAGTCAATCTTCCATGTAGGATGGCATTGCTGCATTACGTATTTTTGAGAGCTGATGTCATAGAGATAAGGCTTCCAAGTAGATTTCAATCCTCCTCGTACACCCACGAAAGTATATTGGTCGTCAGGATCAAATGATTTAGACTTTACCTCGATCAACTTGACATAATCACCTTTTTTCACCAGAATATCAGTCCTGATAAAGAGACCGTCAATAAGAAATGCAGCCTCATAAATGATGACATTCTGTTGTTGCAATAGTTCCTGTGTCTTCTGTGCCAAGTGCTCATAATCATAACCATCATCGAGCAATATACCGCCGGGATAATGCATACGAGCATACTCCTCTACTTGAAATCCACCCTCTGCCAATCGTTCCAAAAAAGGATTTTCCAGTTTATTATTGGCATACTCTGGCTTACGAGTATAATACAACTTATTAGGGCATTCTATCCCGAGTTTAAATCTTGATTTGGTGAGTAGTCTCATGTGTTTTTACTAATTAATCATTTATCTATCTACTCAACTATTAATGCCTTTTTAAACTTCAATTTACTTGCTAAATCATCGTTATCATCTTGGTAAATGGCTTCCATAATTCTCTCATATTGTTCTATGAATATCTCTGTAAACTGTCTACCTCCGATTAGCTTTATCGGAACTTTATCTGGATCGGCTGCACTCTTTCTAGCCTTTTTATTAAAATCCGTCAAGGTTATGAAGGCCCCTTGGTAATCTCTTTTCAAAGCTCCTCTG
>JAHDGW010000162.1 GCA_020631635.1 Saprospiraceae bacterium | reverse complement strand
TATGATCATTAAGATTGTTCCACCATCAATCGATGAAATCGACCTCATGCAGACGGATCAGATTCTGTTGAGTCCACTACAACTACCTATACTTACAGAAGAATATATCATTAAATTAAAGAAAAAGAGAATTACGGCGCTAGCCATGGAATATCTGCAATCAGAAGATGGAAGCATGCCTATCGTACGTATTATGAGTGAAATTGCGGGTATGTCTTCCATTATGACGGCAGCAGAGTTATTGACAAATACTCAGGGAGGAAGAGGAACCTTACTGGGCGGTATATCGGGAGTGCCACCCGCTAAAGTGGTCATCTTAGGGGCTGGAGTAGTAGGGGAGTTTGCTACCAAAACAGCACTAGGTTTAGGCGCATCGGTTCGAATATTTGATAATGATATTTCCAAGATCATGCGTTTACAGTCGCTCGTCGGTAGGCAACTACATACCTCATCAATGAATCCTGTTTATCTTGCCTATCAACTGACAAGTGCTGATGTCGTCATCGGTGCAGTACATAGTAAGACCGGTCGTGCCCCAATTTTAGTGACGGAGGAGATGGTCGCCAATATGAAAGACGGCGCTGTAATTGTTGACGTAAGTATCGATCAAGGTGGATGTTTTGAGACCAGTAAAGTCACTACGCATAAGAAGCCAACATTCCTACACCACGGAGTGATTCATTATTGTGTACCTAATATTGCTTCCAAGGTGGCTAGAACGGCTTCTGTAGCAGTCAGTAATATTATGACACCATTGATCCTGCGGGCTGGAGAAGCTGGTAATTTCGAAAATCTATTGTACTCAAGTAAGGGTATCAGAAATGGATGTTACACCTTCAGAGGATGCTTAACGAATGAATACCTAAGTCGTCGATTTAATCAAAAATTTACTGATATTCATCTATTGCTAACCTCTCAAATGTAGTAACTTCTCATTAAGGTTTCATTCGTACACCGTCCAGTATCTCCGCGTCTGTTTTGCCAACATTATCATTACTATGCAATACGGAAATGTCTCCTGTAGATTCTAATACAACGTAGTGTACTTGATTAAGCTGTAGTACATTGGCCTCTCTTAACTTTGCCATCAATTGGGATTGACCGATTCTTGCATGTTTGAGATTTTCTTCGAGTATTTTACTACCGTCCATTAGCAATAATGGGTCATTAGATATGATATTATCAATAAGCTCATATTTGCGCTGTAGATACGAAACAGTATAGGTAATGCATAACAAACTAGCTATAGCTATTGCACCATGAACCACGCTTGTACTAGATGTGAGTATAGATGCGATAATACTACCAATGGCTACCGTGAAACCAAAATCATAGGCTGTAAATTTGGCAAATGAACGTAAGCCGATTATTCTCACAAACAGAATAATGACTATAAATATCAGTATGCTTCCTGCTATAGTTTGCCATAGAGGATCACTGTTTTGATATATCCATTGCATGAGTTCATTTTTAATTTAGATTTATAGTATTAATACCTAGGGAGTGGCTATACTTCTTGATTAGAAGCGTTTCAATGCTATAATATCTTTGGATAGGGCTTCATTATCACCGATGAGCACATCACCACCCATTTGTTCTAGATCGAGCAATATATTATTAAACTTCATTTTGTAAGATTCTGCCATTTCATTTAAGTACTCAGAGTTTATGAATAATGCTTTGATATTATTTTGCTTGGCAAAATCGACGATTTCACTAGGATTGGTAAGTTTAAGGTCTGATGTGCTTTCATTAAATTGTCTATGCATTTGATCAACTCTTTTTTGTTTGATTTCATCAAACACTGGCTGTACTTGCATTCTGATTTCAGCCGCAGACAGATTTTCAGGATTTCCTATAAGTACATGCTTTGAAATATATTTATACGAACTCACAGCTGAATAAGCAGCATGATGTCCTGTGGTACCAGCTATGATTAGAGGCACTTTTTCATCGTGAATAAAGCTAAGGAGTCCTTTATCGATATCCCTAAAATACTGTTGAAGACGAATATTTTCTTTATCGTCACCAGAGTCATTACCATGAAATATAGCCGATCCACTTTGATGAGATTGAATACAATTTCCAGTAATATCTAGATTGAGTGAGGTCGCCATATCTCTCGGTACCACATCTTCTATGATGACTGGATATATACCTGAATTTACTGCCTCAAAAAAACGAACCTCGTTTTCACTCAATGCCAATACAAATACGCGATCATGACTAGTCCAATCGTTCCAAGAGGGTAGCAAATAAAATTCGTCACCAAGCGTGACCATACTCTTGGGCACTTTACTTGAAAGGTGTTTGACTTTTGAAAAATCCTCAGAAAAAAAACCAACTAAACTTTGTGATTGATTGGCCCAAAATTCTGGATTGTCATCCAATTTTTCCGCTTCTTCGAGAGATATATTTGTAATACCTTTTTTCGACATCACTTCTTGAGCTTCCGCACAGGCATTCTTCCACAAAATTCTATTTTTTTCATAATCACCCGTTATCTCTGTGGGTATATATATCGATAATGATTTTGAATTACCATTGTTTCTGAGTGTTTTTATGTCTGATCGTGTTAGCATATTTGAATTTTGTGGATGAAATGATTTCTAGTGATGAAGAGTACAATTAGTCAGTCTGGCTTTATTACTCGGATTTTTCCTTTGCCTCTTTCCTAGTTTCTTTTTTCGATTCGATATCATTTAGAGGACTTTTCAAGGCATCTAAATGTTTAGTATCATTATCTAATTTCTCTGGATTTGGATTATTCTTATTATTCATGTGTATTATTTCTTATGTTACTACCGTAGGCTACAGTATGTTCGATACGAAAACTATGGAAGCGGTAAAGCACTCAAGAAATATTGCAATTGATTTAATATGTTCTCTCTCGCAGTCGTTGATAAATTGAGTGAAAGAGATATATTTCTCTGCCAGTAGCTATAGCTAATTGAATCAAAAGTGTCCAGAAATTATACATTGGGCAGATACTAAGAGGTTAAATCATTTTGGAGGATAGGGTGATGACTAGCTCATTGGGACGGCATCGCCAATATAGAATCTAAACCTACTTCTACTTAATGGTCGCCTTGGGCGCTATTGCACAATAGACACATGGTGTAAAAGAAAAAATTAAGAATGACAATTGACTCTACCGCTGTTAGTGTTACTTAACTATGGTCAACCTCATATAATCTCATGGCAGCGGTTTCTGAAAAATATCAAAAGAAAAAACATACTAATGCACCTTTCTAAACTGGTTCAATCCTTCGTTTAGGTTCTTTGCCATGGTGGTATCCATACCACTAAAGATATCATCTAGGACGTTCATTTTGGTATCAATCTCTGAAAGTAGTTCCAAGCCAAGCTTAGTAATGCAGATTCGATATGTCCTGCCGTCAGATTTACAACTCTTTCTAGAGATCAGATTCTTTTTTTCCATCCGATCGATGAGTCTAGAGACATCAGACATGCGATCAATCATACGTTCTCTGATCTCTAGTACTGATAGAGGGATATCACCTTTATGACCGCGTAAAATTCTAAGAATATTAAACTGTTTTGGCGTAAGGTCATGAGGTTTAAGAAAATCTTTGACCTGATTTTCCATCCAGCGAGCGGTGTACAAAATATTAACTCGAAGTCTTTGAAACTCCGAGCTATATTGCTTTTCTCTTAGTTCTTTATCTGTGGACATCTGAAAGGATTCAGTTACTACAGTATAAATGTTACAACATCTAAATAGTTTAGATTAAGACCACACTAGTTGAATTTATTGACATCAGATAAGTCTTGAGAGATAACCATCTTACCGCATTCTTCTTGTGCTGCGGTTGATTCTGGCTCAAATTTATAGTTTCGTATAGCAGCTAATGCTTTACGTAATACTTTTTTATTTCTGGTGGTAGTTTCGTCTTCAATGATCTCCACATAGGTTACATTTCCATCTCTATTGACACAAGTTTTGATAGATATAGTACCAGATTCATTGATGGCAGCCATGAGCGCTTTTACATCTCTAAATATTACTTTTCTTCCAAAGATACCATCTCCGCTACCGTCATATTTACCTGTACCAGCTCCACCGTCACCACTTCCACTGTCACCATCATTACCGCTATCGCCGTCCATTCCTGCTCCGTCACCTTCGCTTCCTTTGCCCGTACCACCTTCTTCTCCATCAAATATACTTGGAGCGGTATCTGATGATCCCTCATCACTTGATGTAGCGGCATCAGAACCTGTATCTGCTGGCAGATCGACTTGCGAAGGAGCTTCTATTTCCAATACTTCTTCCACAGGTTCTTCCACTTCCTCTACCTCTTCTATAATCGGCTCTGGTTCTGGCTCCGGTTCTGGAATTTCTTCTAAATCCGGCTCCTCAATTTCGATGTCTTCTTCGATAGCTTCAATGATACTTTCTTCTTCTAAAATCTCGGATACTTCGGGCTCTACAGGTTTAGTGACGATCTCTGGAGTAGTCTTTGGCACTTCTCTTGGTGGAGTTTTTACTTCCACTGGTTTTACGGGAGCAGTTTTTACTTTTTTGACTTCAACTGTTTTAGGACGCTTTTTGCCAGGATCAGCATGGGCATATTTACTTAATGAACTTTCTTTGAAATCTGTAAAATCTACAGTGACAATGTACTCAGGTTTTAAATCCTCTGCTGGATTTGGTGGCAATAGGTACCAAAAAGCTAGCAATATCAGTGCGATATGCGCAATAATGGATATTCGTATGCTCTTGCGTTTGTTCTTGTGATCTAATGCGGCTACCTGAATCATAAGCGATGCTTTTTAAGAAGACACTAATCTAACGCTCAAAAGTGTTATAAGAATATTAAATGGAGTAAAAATTTAATGTTTAATGCTATTAAAAGTTTCTCGTAGTGCTTTTTTTCAACCATAAAGAACATGAAGCTGATGGAGCTTATTTGAAAGAGGAACGAAAGCTGGTGTTTTATGAAATGGTGATCTCGCTTGGTATTAGAATATTCAATATTGAAAAATATTGTTTAATAGGAATATAAGGATTATGCAATAAGCTTCTAAACCAAAGAGAACATGAAGTTTTCTAACCTTCTCCTTTCATATTGATCTTGTGGAGATATCCTTTAAAGAAAGTAAGAACATATAAGTGCCAGTCCAAGGAAGCGTAAGAAGATAGGATGTTTTTTTTAGATTATGTCTAATGGTTTGTAAAGCAGTTCATTAAGGTCTAGCTAATTAACTTCCTACCTTATTCTATTTCCTCTCCTCCACCTATTTCCTGTCCGTTAAATAGGTTTTTGACATGAGGTTTGTTGATTTCTATTAAAGTGAAAATAGCAAGTATAATTCCAAAAACACCTGTGAAAATATTCAAAATCGCATTGATAAAAATAAATTGATGCTTCCTCTTTTCTTTAAAATATTTAGCAGAAAATAGATTGAGAATTCCCAGCGTCGCCATCCATATGAATAATACGATTCCTATAATGGTAAAAAAATTGAACGGATTGAATGGTAAAGAATCTAACTCTGAACCACTCATCTCTGTCTCCATCTTTGTACTAATGAAGGTACCCAAGATGGCGTAAAATACCCCAATCATAGAAAAGACCAGAAGGAGAATCCCATAGATGAGATGAAGAATTCTAAAGGTGTTAGTATTATCGGCGGGTAAATATTTATAAACTACTTTTTCCATAATGCTTTTGACTCAAGATAATAGAATCGATACTTTTAACCAAACAGCTATGTATCAAACTCTCAGCTATCTAACTCCACCCAAGCAGAACCGCTACGACCAAAAACATCCAAGCTACTATTAATATTATTCCCGTCAAGGGTAGGATGAACCTCAGCCATTTGTCAAATGAAATACGACAAAGGCTTAGCATTGCTATCAAGCCTCCCAGAGCAGGATTGAATAAATTAGTCACTCCATCACCGATCTGAAAAGCTAGAATAGTTGTTTGCCGAGTAAGCCCTATGAGTTCTCCTACGGGTATCATAATAGGAAGGGTTGCCAAGGCTTGTCCACTTCCACTTGGGATAAGAATATTCATAATACATTGTGAAAGTGACATACAAATAGCGGATGCAAAAGAAGGCACTACTTTGAGCACTTCAGACAAATGAAAGGCAATAGTATCGCTGATATTACCGTCCTCAAGGATAACCTTAATGGTAGTAGCGAGGGCCACCATAAATGCTCCCGGGGCAACCACGGCTATGGATTTAAGTACAGTCTCACCTATTTCTTGAAATTTGAGTCTCCCTACAATCGCAACTGCCACCGTTATCCAAATAAATACCGCGGAAATATCATTAATAAACCAATGATATCTGAATACACCAAAGAGCATAACAGCCAGTCCGATAACAAACGCTACCATCACCAACCAATTATTAATACTAATAAAATAACTATTTAGTGGTTTTTTCAACTGTAAACCAGATGCGTCTACCTCACGACTCAAAGAATGATTGGCATCAACTTGAAGTTTTCGAAAATATCTGATATTATACCATGCTAATAAACTCAGTGCTGCAAAGCAAAGTAAGCTTCTTAGCCCTTTGCCAGAAAATAAGGCTAGTTCTGCAATTTCGTGACCGATACCAACCGTATAGGGATTTACGGGCGATAAGCCAAAACCGATCGTAATACCTCCTACAGCAATACCTGCCGCCAACATAAGATCACCACCAATAGCCAATATCATCACTGCCGCTATTGGCACCAATGCAATATTGTTTTCATATCCTACCAGAATACCGAAAAGACCATATAGATAAGTCATCAACACAATAATCAAAATTTGATTTGATTTACCCATTTTATGAGCGATAGTACCGACCGTATTTTCAATCATACCAGTCTTTTCAAGTACCCCAAACATTACCCCTGAGATCAATACAATGAATACAACTCTAGCGGCATCAAAAAATCCCTTTGGGAATGCTCTTGCTATATCCATGATTGAGAGGGGAGTAGATTCAATCGATTTATACGTACCCGGAATTACTCTCAATCTACCGTCAACTTCCATTCGCTCGAAGAGGCCCGCCGGTAGTACATAAGTAAGGATGCTGACCAATACTATAATACCCAATAACATGATCACTGGATGAGGAATATAGGAAAGGATAGATTTAGATTGTTGCATAAAAAGATTTCTTATTCTGTTAAGATATGAACCACCTGCTCTAATCTTCTATTTCTATTATATAAAATAATTAACCCATGAATCTCATAGCACTTATA
>JAHDGW010000161.1 GCA_020631635.1 Saprospiraceae bacterium | reverse complement strand
CGAAGAATACTTAATTATTATTTATCTATTACGACGATGTCAAAAGAAGTATTTTATGGATTCAATTGATTGAGTAAAAGAAAATATAGGTAATCTAAAAAGCCTAGGTTAATCGTATGATCAATGTCGAAAACTAATAAAGATATAAACAGCTATAGGACTAAGGAGCAAATAACTCTGCACAAAACAACTACCCCCTGGTAGTAGCTGATCTAATAAAAACCAAGAGCCAAGCTGCCAAAAAAGAGTCATTCCAAATATTGATTTAATTAATTCAAATACAGGAGCTCGACGATCTTGATCCATCGCAGTAGAGTAAGCATATACTTGAGCAAATAAGAAACTACCGTAAAGGAGTACTTGACGCCATCCCATATCAGCAAAGTGTATAAGAAAATCTACAACGAGTATATTGGTCAACAAAAACTGAAACCAGGTCCAGAAGTGTAGAGCTTTGCTTGTGGGATGACCATACTTAGTATATCGAGATGAATCTTCTATATGTTCTATAGGATATTGTTTCGCTACATCGGCGGGCCGCCACCCAGTAGGCATCCACCAGATGCGGAATTTGTCTATGATGTTATCCGTACGCCAAGCATCTTTAATAAGGAGCCATAAATGCTGATAGTTGATGGTAATAGGATTCCAAGTTCTGACAGCTCGTTTGACTCCATATACGGGAGGTTCATGATCCAATTCTTCTTGAAAGGTTCCAAACATCCGATCCCAGTATGGAAATATTTGCCCCATATTTTTATCGAGATATATGTCATTGATGGCATGATGTACTCGATGTTGTGAAGGGGTCACGATGAGATATTCGAGCCAGCCTAGCTTACCTATGTGACGAGTGTGATACCAAAACTGTAAGAATAAATGCAGTGGTGCTACCACGGCGATCACTTCTGCTGGTATGCCTAGCATGGCGGCAGGCACCAAAAATATAGCACCTATTCCAAAAAGGTTAGAGATAGTCTGTCGGAGGGCGCAAGCAAGATTAAATTCTTCGCTGCTGTGATGGATGATATGAATATTCCAAAAGAAGTTAACAGAGTGCTGGAGACGATGGTTACAATATCCAGCGAAGTCAATCGCGATGAAACATAAGAGATAAACAAAAACATTATTCTCTATGCTTATCAATGCGATATTATCAACCAGCCATGAGTAACTGATCACTACTATAGTAAGACCCATGATTTCGAATATCGTATTCGTAATACCTGAACTGAGGCTTGATATGGTATCCATAGACGTATATGTCTGACTACCTTTAATATGACCGTAGAGTACCTCTATGAGTATAAGTACAAAAAATACGGGTATCGCAATAAGTAATACCTGAGCGTAGGCTTCCATAGTCTACAATTTGTATCAATATATAAATTTTGGAAATAGTCCATGGCAAAGTCTCAGCTGAATCACACTTACAAACTGTTTTTAGACAATCATCAGAGACAAATAATGTCTGTTTTAATTGGGACTTTGTTCTCCTCGCTGAGGAGAGGATGGAAAGTTCCTTTTTAAACAGAGTAAGACAATTAGGTATTATTTTTGGATTTTCAAGCGAAGTTTTTAATGTGCAAATGAAAATGCTCTTTTGGGTTTAAAAGATTTTTCGGCAAGCTCAAAATGAAAAGGTGATCTTTGATTTAGCACGAGTATTTTGAACACCGAACCTGAACTCCTAATCTAGATAAGAGTCCAAATAGTGGTGAGAAATACCAAACTGAGTTTTTAAGGCCTCTATCTGTTTGATTAGGGTTGGATCTGGGGTATTAGATTTGAAAGTTTGCTTTGTTCCCATGATCAGAATGTTTTTGGGAGTATGCTCAGTAGAAACAAATTCGCTTACCGTCACTTTATAACCATAGGCCTGCAAATAAAGACTACGTATGGTGTCTGTAAGGAGTTCTGCCTGTCGTTCTTTAAACGTACCGTAGTTGGTGATTTCTGCCAGAGTACCCTGAGTATTCATGGCTTTACGTACTTGTTTATGACAGCACGGAGAGACTACGATGAGCTGAGCCTTGGATTGTATGCCTTTGATCAGAGCATCATCTGTGGCGGTATCACAGGCATGTAAGGCTACCAAGATATCGATCTCGGTGATGTCGTTTTCTTGTATAGTCCCTTGTCTGAAACTTATACCTTCTAGCTCTAAAGAGTGGGTAATATCATTGCATTGTTGTACGAGATCTGGTCGCATCTCTACACCAATAACATTAAGATTGGCTATTTCTTGATGTACAAGATGATCATGTAATGCAAACGTGAGATATGCCTTCCCACATCCCATATCAGCAACGCTTAGTTTTTTGCTGTTCGGTATTTTACTACTTAGTAATTCGATAAATCGATTGATCTGTCGAAACTTAGCCTGTTTATTTTTCTTGATTATACCATCTAAGTCTGCTACTCCCAGGGCATGAAGAAATGGCCTCTTACTATGTATGAGCCTCTTTTTCTGATGATCATGCTGCGTAGATTCAGGCTGTGCTTTAAGTGCTCTCTCTTTAATAACATATTGTCCTTTCGGATTTTTAGAAAGTAAAATTTCCGTATCTGATAAGCTCAACGTGATCTGCTTATAGTCATACTCCGCGTGATGAAGTAGGGTGGAGATTGCTTCTTTCTTATCTAGATTTTTGGTGATGTCTTTGGCAGGGTATCTATATACGAATTGTAGACGAAAGCCTTTCTTCAAATGTACCCCTTTGACCAGTATTTGTTTAACTTCTTGATCCGGCTCGCTTCGATCTACGAGACGCATCGACCGAATAGATTCTTTCTCTACAGCTTCTCGCAGTTTGTTTTCAAATACTAAAAAAGGCTCCATGATTCAAAGGTAATGAAGCCTTTAGATAAATGTAGTTATCTCAGATTTAAACTACTGCGATCTCAAGTTTTCTATCAAGACCTAATTCTATGATTTTTCTTAATGTACGCATTTCGATATCAGATCTATTATTTTCTATTCTTGAGATATAGTTTTTTGTTGTGCCAGATCTCCGTGCTAGCTCCTCTTGAGTAAGACCCGCTTTTTTACGTTCCTCTCTGAGCAGCTTGCCAATTTGATGTTTTTGATTCATTTCTATATCAGAAACAGATTCATCATATAATACTTGTGGATCTAGATCTAGATGAATGTCAATCTTTTGATCTTTGCTTAATACTATTTGTTTTTGGATTTGTGGCCAAGCTAAGGTGCCTCCTATTAATTTTACTTTTGCTAATTGTCTCGGATCAAGTAGCGGATATTCGAAACTATTCTTTTGTGTATTCCACTTCTTTAATAGTTTTTGGAAATCAATAATTCGGTATTCTCCATTATTGAAAGCACAATAGATTTTATGATTTTCAATATTTATAATTTGAAGTATACGTGGTACTTTATTCAACTTTCTCATGGCTAATATCTTAAGTTTTTCCAGATAGTTAGTAAAGTCTTTTGCTCTAGTTTTGCCCACTTGATGATTATAGATTGTTTATTTTTTGGCAGACTACCTTTGATAATTTTTTATATTCTTGATATCTACTAATATTTCATATTCTGCATAAATGGCATGAAAATGTGGAGGATTGTGGTCCTTGTAATATAGTTCGATTTTGACACCATCTATGATAAAAAATGTGGGCATTAATTACCTAATTAGGTAACAAATTACGATTTTTTATCTTGAATTTCAAATAAATTTGATTCATACAAAAGGCCTCATGAAATTATCCATGAAGCCTTTAGATAAACTGCTTTTGATCGGCGATATATTATAAAGGGTGTTACTCTACAGTTCGTTCATTTGAGGTAATGGCCGCTACATTAAATACACCTAAGGCCGACTCTCCATTATCTCGATTGACAATATTGCCAGGGGCATTAGCAAGGGGAAGGGTGAAAATTCCATTTTCACTATTGGTAATTTGTTCAAAAGTGATCGCCAAAAACTGAAATGCCTCATTTGAGATAGAATGTAACTCTACATATATATGATCTCCAGATACAAAAGGTATCAAACTATTATCATCATCTATAGGTGTAATTGTTCGTCTTTTGGGCGGAATAAACGTTACCCCGTCTAATCCTGATCCTGGATCAAAAGTAGCATCCCATATGATATTAAGCTCAAACGGTTTGTTGAGTAGCGTATCATTAACCCACGTTTTCATCCAATATGAATCTCCCTCTCCTTCAAAATCTATCGCATAAGCTTCGCCATATAAACCTTCTTCAAATATCGGACTTGCTTCTTCAAATATGAGTGCTATCGAGTCAATCTCAGGAACTCGATTTATTCTTGTACTAGACACGAAAGTTGATTCATTATATTTTACCTCTAGTTCAAACTCATCTCCGATTGTGCCAAGAGTCTCTCCATCCTCTGATGCCCACACATACTTACCGTCTTCTGTATGATTGAACTCGTAGGTAAAATCTTCTTTACGTACAACCACACTGGCATTTTCTATTCCTGTAGGGAGATTACTATCAAAATAATCTTGCGAAAGAGAAAGTAAGATCGTTTGATCTTGTGGACGGTTATCGATCCATGCATCGATAACAAGTTGTGGAGTTTCAAAGCCGGTTTCTACTTCAATGACATCTTCACAGCTTGTAAGTCCCAGTAAGGTGGCGCTTGCTAATATTGCAATAGCTATATATTTATTTATGATCATGATTACTTGAATTTAAAGTTGTAAGAAACAGAAGGAATAAAACTTCCAATGACCGATAATCTTGTGGCTTCGGTATTGACAGGTTGACCTACAGGTACTCTGCCGCCTTCTTGCCCAAAGTTAATGGTGAACGCATTGCGACGTGCATATACATTATATACACCAAATACCCACTGTCCTTTCCATCGGCGATTTGGTCGATCTTTGGGGTCTAAAGTCAAGCTTATATCTAAGCGATGGTAGTCTGGGATTCGTACATTATTTCTACCATTATTATCTACATTAGGTATGACGATACCTTGTTGTGTATATCTACTAGTGGCGAAAGTAGTAGGTGTTCCTGTGATATAAGCAAAATTTGCGCTTAGGGTCATTCTTTTGGTTAATTCATAAAACCCGACTACGCTCACATTGTGGGTTTGGTCATACCTTGAGGGGTACCATTCATCATTATTGATGCCATCTATTTGTCTTTCTGTACGTGCTAGAGTATAACTGATCCATCCAGAAAACTTACCTGTATTCTTTTTGAGTTGTGTTTCTAGACCATATGCTCGTCCTTCTCCTTCGGTTGTTTGTCCTTCTACAAATTCATTAAGTATGAGATCCGCACCATCAATGTAATCAATAAGGTGATTAAACTTTTTATAATATATTTCGGCAGACAACTCGATATTGTTATCGCTTAGGTTTTTGAAATATCCTAATGCTACCTGGTCGGCCATCTGTGGCACGATATTATTGGTGCTTGGCGTCCAGATATCTACTGGAGTAGAAGCGGTAGTATTGGAAAGTAGGTGTATGTACTGAGCCGTGCGGTTGTAACTTGCCTTCAAAGAACTTGTCTCATCGAGACTCACGTTCAAGGCAAATCTTGGTTCCAATCTGGTATAGTTAGCAACATTTTCTGATCTTTCAGCAAACTGCTGATCTACGAGAAGTTTTTCTTGTCCGGGTTGCGTTTCTTCAAAAGTATAGACATCGCGACCGCCGAAATAATCAAACCTAGAGAGTCTAACTCCATAATTTACCTTAAATCGATCCCAGAAACTCAGTTCATGCTCTACAAAGATATTGGACTCCATGGCATACTGCTCATCAACGCTGATATCTATTGAAGTTCCATTGGAAACCGCAACTGCATTGGCAGGTTCGAAAACATAATAAATGCTCTGACCTCCAAATCGTAATATATTCTCTGGATTGATAAACCATGAGAACTCAGGTTTTACACTATAATTGATAATACGTGCATTCCAATCAAAACTATCTAGATCGGTATCTCCAAAATTGATTTTATAATCATAATTACTGTAATAGCTCGTCAGGTTAAAAAATAATTTCTGCGAGAATAGGTGATTCCATCGTAATGTAGTAGTAGCATTTCCCCAATTGAATCCGGCGGCATCACCAAAACTGAAATTGTCACGGCCGAAATAGCCTGAAAGAAATAATTGATCTTTATCACTAAACTTATAGTTTGTCTTGAGCGTAAGGTCGTAAAAGTTAAGTGCTGTATCTCCTAGATCATCAGATAAAAATGGCTGAGCCAATATATCAATATAAGATCTTCGACCCGCAATGATAAAACTGGATTTATCCTTGACAATCGGTGCTTCTATAGCCAGCCGGCTAAAGATAGTTCCAATGCCTCCATTGGCTTCAAATCCTTTGTTATTTCCTTCTTTCATACGTACATCGAGGATCGAGGATAGTCGTCCTCCATATCGGGCGGGTATTCCGCCTTTATATAGTTTTACATCCTTGACCGCATCAGGGTTGAATACTGAGAAAAATCCAAACAAATGGGATGAGTTATAAACGGGAGATTCATCAAGGAGTACCAGATTTTGATCAATACTACCTCCACGGACATTAAATCCAGCAGCACCTTCACCTACTGAAGTTACACCTGGCAAAAGCTGTATACTTCTCAATACTTCTGTCTCTCCTAAGAGCGTAGGAATCTTGGCAATAGTCTTAATGTCCAATTTATTGACACTCATCTGGATGTCTTTGACATTTTTATCTTTTTCTTCGGCCGTGACTACGACTTCCTGTAGTTTATTTGATTGTAGTTTTAGCTCGATATCAAGAGTTTGATCTGATTGTAGGTCAACATTGATAATTTGATCTTCATAGCCTAAATAGCTGGCTACAATATTATATTGACCAGAGTCCACAGTCAAAGAATAGAAACCGTATACATTAGTAATGGTGCCAGTGGCATCATTTTCTAAACCTAAGGTTGCTCCGATAAGAGTCTCTCCATTGCTTGCATCACGGATATATCCACTGATAGTAGATTCTTGTGCCATGAGACCCGATTGCAGTAGAAAGACCAGTAGTAAGCCTTTAAAAAAATTATTCACGTGTTTTATTCGTTTCGTTTGATGATAACATACCTTGGAGAAACGTATAAAACTCTAAAAGGTTACTCATGAAGTTGAGATCATTTTATAACGACATATCAACAGTCTGATTATTCAGATGAACTGGTTAAAAGCTAGGATAAAATGGTAGCTTTTTATTTATTCGTAAACTTAATTTTGAGACGCGGGATGATACATCAATATGGTCTCTC
>JAHDGW010000160.1 GCA_020631635.1 Saprospiraceae bacterium | reverse complement strand
GTACTTGAATACCTGCAATAGAATGGAGTTTATTTTCTTTACGGCAGTAGAGATCGATACGGAATTTTTCCAACGATTTTTTAAGCAAGTCAATCCAGCACTTAGCACTTCAGTGCTTCATAAGATCGACTCTTTTGTAAGCCATTATTCAGGAGAGCAAGCGATCAGCCATATCCTAGAGGTATCTAGTTCTTTAGATTCGTTGGTCGTAGGAGAGCGGGAGATATTTAGACAATACAGACAGTCCTACACCAGATCAGAACAATTACATATTGCTGGTAATAAACTACGAATGCTAGAAAAAGCGGTAGTAGTAGCAGCTAAAGAAGTATATGCTAAAACTAAGATTGGTGAAAAATCTTTATCAATCGTAGCACTCGCGATAGAGGAATTATTACTGAGAAAACCAGATCGCGAATCTAGGATCATACTCATCGGAGCCGGAGAGACTAATTCCCTGATGCTTAAGTTTTTGATCAAGAAAGGCTATGAAAATGTAAGGATCTACAATCGTACATTGGATAATGCAGCTAAGCTATCAGAAAAGTACCAGGTCCAAGCAGCTCACCTCGGAGAACTAGATGAGTATAATGATGGATTTGATATCATCATAGCCTGTACTGGAGCTACATCCGCAGTATTGACGGAAAGTATTTATAAAAACATACTCAACCGTGATAAAGCCAATAAACTGATCATAGATCTCGCAGTACCCAGAAATGTGGAGGAGTCAGTGGTAAAATTACATAACGTAACTTATGTAGCCATAGATCAACTTAGAGAAAGAGCCGCAATCAACTTAGAATCTCGCAAAGAAGAAATCGTAGATGCCAAGCTCATCTTGAAAAAGCATCTTGTAGCATTTGTCAAAGAATATCAACAGCGCCAAATACAAAGAGTGTTGACATCGATGCCCAAAGAGGTAAAAGCGATCAAGGATAAAGCGCTGAATCAACGATTCAAAAAAGATATCGATGGTCTAGATCCAGAGGCTCAGGAGCTTATCCATTCTATGATGGACTATATGGAAAAGTCATTCGTCGCAGTGCCGATGAAATTGGCTAAAGAGTCCGTGGCATAAACTTTAGACTTTCTTTTTTGATTACCTTTCTTTATACAAACGAACAGCATGATGAAGTACATGATACTATCCATACTTAGCCTAATTATCTACTCTTCAGAGCTTCATGCACAGCGAGACTACAGCAAAGTCGTCATAAAAGAGGAACAAATTGTTGAAAACATATATATGCTCACGGGATCAGGAGGCAATATGATGCTCATCACTGGAGATGAAGCCACCATATTAGTGGATGATCAGTTTGCTCCGCTTGCGGAAAAGATAGAGTCGAAAGTCAAAGAGCTCTCGATATCTGATCTCAAATACGTACTCAATACTCATTGGCATGGAGATCATACTGGTGGCAACGAATACTTAGGAAATCAGGGTAAAATCATTGTAGCTCATGAAAATGTAAGAGAGCGATTAAGTACAGATCAGCTAATGAAAGCATTTTCAAGGGAGGTAAAAGCAAAACCTAAAGGCGCTTGGCCACAGATCACATTCAATGATAAAATGAGCCTTTATGTAAATGATATACAGGTGGAGCTCATACATGTACATCATGCACATACCGATGGAGATTCTTTTGTATACTTACCCGAAGCCAATGTATTGCATATGGGAGATTGTTTCTTGAATGGTCGATTTCCATTCATTGACTTGGGTTCTGGAGGTAGTGTAAAAGGAGCTATCGAAGCTACAGAAGCAGCACTAATGCTCGTCGATAAAAAGACTAAAATTATACCTGGTCATGGAAGTATAGCTTCACTGAATGACCTAAAACAATATAACTATATGCTACGTACGATCTATGATCGGGTGATGCAATCTATCAAAGCGGGTGACAGTCTAGAAACACTAAAATCAAAGAATCTCACCTTTGGATTTGAAAGCTATGACGGAGGATTTATCGGTGCCGAGAAGTTTATCGATACGATATGGACGGAAGAGAATACCCAGTAATTTGTCACTGAGGGTTAGATTTTATTCCACTTCATGATTAAAATGTCTTGTCTTTGAACAAAAGCATAGATATTCGCATCTTAATGGCCGTAAATAGAATGTATGCATAGTTTATCCGTCCTCAAGAAAGAACTCATTACCTCGGAGTCTGCGGTATTATATTTTGATATACCTCAGGAACTTAAAGATGAGTTTCGATATACTTCTGGTCAATATATTACATTAGAGGCAAATCTCGGCGGGGAAGCTGTCAGACGTGCATACTCATTATGTTCAGCTCCATATGAAGAGGCCTTAAGTATTGGTGTCAAATGTGTAAAAGGAGGTCTCATGTCTAATTATCTGGTAAAGGATCTACAGGCAGGAGATGATATCAATATCATGAAGCCCCAAGGAAAATTTGTATTAAAACCAGAAGCTGATAAAACCCGCTCTCATTACTTTTTTGCTGCCGGTAGCGGTATTACTCCAGTACTAAGTATGATCAAGTCGGTACTAGAAAGTGAGGCACGTAGTACTTGTTATTTGCTATATGGCAATCGTAAGCTAGAGGATATCATGTTTAAAAAAGAGCTAGAAAAACTAGCAGATTACTATAAAGACCAACTCGTCATCGAGTATAGTCTCACCCAACCACAAAAGGAAAAAAAGTCGGGTATCTCTGGATTATTAGGTGCTAAGAAACTACTCTGGAATGGCAAAGTGGGACGTATCGATGGTCCTATGATCAAAACCTTTGTACAAGAGCACGAGGGCAGTCACAAAGAAAAGCACTACTACGTATGCGGCCCTGGCCGCATGATCGAACAATGTGAGCGCAGCCTTGCAGCAATTGGAGTGGATAGTAAGAGTATCCATAAAGAATACTTTACAAGTAGCAGCGGTACCAACTCTGCAGAGAAAGTTACGTCAGGAGATACCAAAACACTACATGTCAAACTAGATGGCGAAGAGTTTGATGTAGAAATGACGGATGACCAAAACATCGTCGATGCACTTTTAGAAATCAAAAAAGAAGTGCCTTATAGCTGTACCGCTGGAGCTTGCTCGACCTGCATCGCAAAAGTCACACAAGGAGAAGTAAAAATGGATACTTGTCTTGCCTTAGATGAAGAAGAAATTGCGGAGGGCTATATTTTGACCTGTCAGGCACATCTGGTCACCGAGGAAGTGAGTGTAGATTTTGATGTATAGATTTTTCAGTTAACTAGTTGTCAGTGGACTAGTTGCTAGTATTGCGATGTTTCTAAAAGAACGCTGTGTATCTCTGGGTCCCTCTGCGCATCTCTGTGTAATGATAGTTGACTCGTTGTCCGGCATAAGAACTTAAAATCTACCCTAAGCTAAGATTTATTCAATTTTCCCTATTTTCAAAGACCAACTTTACGCTTATATGCAAAATCAAAAGCTCACGTTTTATAGTATTGTTGCCGCTGTAGCGGGATTCTTATTTGGATTTGATACTGTAGTGATTTCCGGGGCAAATGAACCCATCAAAAGTCTTTGGAGTCTATCTCCGTTTTTTCATGGGACTTTCATTATGTCTATGGCGTTGTGGGGGACGGTGATTGGCGCATTAGGAGGAGGTTTACCTACGGAACGATATGGTCGTAAGAAAACACTTTTTTGGATAGGTATTATGTATGCCATATCTGCTTTGGGTTCGGCATTGGCTCCGGATCCATATACATTCTCAATTATGAGATTTATCGGTGGTATTGGTGTAGGAATATCAAGTGTAACGGTACCTACCTATCTTGCCGAAATTTCTCCATCAAAGGGTCGAGGCAGTCTAGTTGCGAGATATCAGTTTATGATTGTATTTGGGATTTTCATTGCCTTTTTTAGCAATTATTTGCTCAAGGGCGTAGGCGGTGACTGGGACTGGCGATTGATGCTGGGCATAGAAGCTATTCCCGCAATTTTATACAGTATATTAGTTTTGGGGGTAGTCCATAGCCCTAGATGGTTGTATTTAAATCAAAACAGAAAAGAAGACGCCGCACAAGTATTAAAAAAGCTTGGGATTGTAGATATCGAGGAGTCACTGGCAGATATGAAATCCTCCGTGGCAAGTACATCAGTCGAGTCTTTATTTAGCAAAGCATTTTCAACACCGCTGAAATTAGCTTTTGTCCTAGCCTTTTTTAACCAACTTTCAGGTATCAATTTTATACTTTACTATGCACCAGAGATATTAGAGACCGCAGGTTTGGCAGGTAAAGACTCTTTGAGAAATGCCATTTACATAGGAGGGATCAATCTTATCTTTACTGTAGTTGGGATGTATTTTATAGATAGATTAGGAAGAAAAGTACTCATGATTATCGGTTCGATAGGTTATATCATCGGCCTATTTATGGTAGCCTATTGTTTCTATGCCTCATTAGATGCAAGCCTCTTATTGTTATTTATTCTTCTATTTATAGCTGCACATGCGATCGGGCAAGGAGCGGTGATATGGGTCTATATATCAGAGATATTTCCGACGAGAGTTAGAGCACTTGGGCAAAGTTTTGGTAGTGGAGTACATTGGGTATTGGCGGCCATGATTACCTTAATTACTCCCGTATTTTTAGATGGAGAACAAGGTATCTATAAAGACAACCCTTATCCAATATTTATCTTTTTTGGCGTATTTATGATCTTCCAGTTAGTATGGGTTTTATTTGTGATGCCTGAGACAAAAGGTAAAAGCCTAGAGACATTAGAAGATGAACTCGTATCTTATTAATTTTGTACCAATGAAGAATTTATACGCTTTCTTTTTGAGCCTATTTACACTGCTATTATTTTACTCCTGTACTGGAGATCAAAATCAAGTGGTTGAAAAATCAGACTATTATACAGAGCAATATAGACCACAATTACATTTTTCTCCCGAAGCCAATTGGATGAATGACCCTAATGGGCTGGTATATCACGAGGGAGAGTATCACTTGTTTTACCAGTATTACCCAGACTCTACGGTATGGGGTCCGATGCACTGGGGGCATGCCGTAAGTACTGATTTGGTACGTTGGGAACATTTACCGATTGCACTATATCCCGATAGTCTAGGCTATATTTTTTCGGGAAGTGCTGTAGTAGATATTGATAATACGGCCGGATTTGCCAAAGATGGAGAGACTGCTATGGTAGCTATGTTTACACATCATGATATCAAAGGTGAGCAGGCGGGGGAGTTAGATTTTCAGACGCAATCCATTGCTTATTCTGTAGATAAAGGCCGTACTTGGACTAAGTATGAGGGTAATCCAGTGATTTCTAATCCTGGTATCAAAGACTTTAGAGACCCCAAAGTAGTATGGGATAATGAACGATCACAATGGGTCATGGTATTAGCTGCCTATGATAAAGCCATGTTTTATACCTCACCAAATCTGAAAGAATGGACCTATGCGAGTGCATTTGGTATAGAGGGTGATCAGCGACTATGGGAGTGCCCAGATTTATTTCCGATGCAGGTAAAAGGTACAGACGAGATTAAGTGGGTGTTGCTGGTAAGTATACAAAAGCAGGGCCCCAATGGTGGTACAGCGACTAGTTATTTTATAGGTGATTTTGATGGTGAAAATTTTATTGCAGACCACCGAAAGCAAGAATGGCTAGATCATGGAAAGGATAATTACGCATTTGTGACTTGGTCCAATATACCAGCAACTGATGGTCGTACGATGGGTATAGGGTGGATGTCCAACTGGCAATATGCCCAGAAGGTCCCGAGCGAAAAATGGCGAAGTGCCATGACGCTACCCAGAGAACTACAACTACGTAAAGACGGTAATCTATATCGACTTACCAATGTACCTGTGAAAGAACTTAGGAGACTTGAAAAGTCTGCCATAGAAGTCTTTAATCTTCCTGAGATAGCCTTGAATACGTATGAGTTGCCCAAGGGGAAAGGTTTATACCGATTCAAGCTGAGATGTGATGAGCCGATGTCTACGATGCGCATCCGACTCCGCAATAGTCTAGGCGAGTGGCTAGAGTTCGGATACTTTGCCAATGATGAGTATTACTTCATAGATCGTCGCAATGCTGGTAAAGATGATTTTCAAGCTGACTTTAGAGGTTATCATACTGGGTATGCCTTATATCCAAAAGATGATATACTTATGGATGTGATACTAGACCACAGCTCTATAGAAATATTTGCCGATGATGGTCAATGTGCGATGAGTGATATCTTCTTTTTGAAAGAGCCATTTGATCGTGTGGAGCTTGTTGCCGCATGTGCCGATCTAGAGTTTGAGGTGATTGATTTGGATGGGATTTGGTAGTGAAAGGAGATTATTCTATCCTGTAAGTAAAAATATCATATTGAGATAGGTGTTCTTTGTGTTCTACGTGTTCTCTGTGGCTCGCAATATTCGATAGACGGTTGCTTAATCTTAAGTGTAAATTCTAGCTAGTTATCAACGATTGTTTACTTTCGTGCCCTAATAGAAATCGAATACAAATGAACGATAAAGAAAAATTAAGCTATAGTCTGGGTTTGAATATTGCAGCTAGTCTGCTAAAGCAAGGATTTGAAGATCTAGATGCGCAGACGCTAGGTCAAGCGATAGGGGATGTGATGAGTGGCGGAAACCTAAAAATGGATACTCATGAAGCAGGTGCTTTTCTCAATGATCACTTCAGCAAAATGCAAGCTAAAAAGCATGAAGGTGCCATCAAAGCAGGCAAAGATTTTCTGATCGCAAATAGTAAGAAAGAAGGTGTCATCACTCTAGCTAGTGGACTTCAATATGAAATTATGAAAGAAGGTGCTGGAGTAAAACCAACCATCAACAGTACGGTAACGACCCATTATCACGGTACTACTATTGATGGCAAAGTATTCGATAGTTCAGTTCAGCGAGGTCAGCCAGCATCTTTCCCAGTAAATGGAGTGATCGCCGGATGGACCGAAGCACTACAATTGATGCCTCTTGGCTCTAAGTGGAGACTATTTGTACCATCAGATTTGGCCTATGGCGAAAGAGGAGCGGGTGGAGATATAGGACCACATGCAACCTTGATCTTTGAGGTGGAGTTGTTGGAGATAAAGTAGTGTCTTGCTTTTAGCATTATTTAATGCTTGAGAATCGATATTATCCTTTGTTCTGGAAAGTGCTATTTGATGGAGTTTGTTTTGGGAGAAAGGTTTTGGTGTAACGTATCAAGTATATCGAGCCGACGATCGAAGGAAGTCTGATCTGAAATGCAATGTTCTTGATAGTTTTCATTCTTCCACCCACATATTGGACGTTAGGTTCTCAGCGGATTCAGTATTATCAAATATTATAGCATCCTTTTCATCTATTTTTCTATGGTTGTCTATTTCAGTCTTTAATCCATAAGTTAAGGATAACAA
>JAHDGW010000159.1 GCA_020631635.1 Saprospiraceae bacterium | reverse complement strand
CAAAAGGCCGACTGAATAGAGAAATTGGGGAATTTTCGTGGATTTGGAGCCCATCTTATTTTTGGGCCTACGTTAGAAATCCTACTGCCGCCAGTACTTAGATCACCTAAGACTTCAAATGGTGACGTATCGGTTGCTAAATAATTTACCCTTCTATACCTCAAATCAAAACCAATATTGAAGTTGGGTCGAAAACCATAAACGAAACTTGTAGTCTGTGTAAAAAAGTTTGACCTTTCTGATGGATCTACCTGACTGTATAGATTGTTAAATATCTTTAATTCAAAACCTCCTTTTCTGACTGTTGATGAGCTTATATATCGGAATGAATTATTTCCTTTTTTCTCAACTTGATCATTAAGAGTCCAATCGTAGGGCAGGTATTTTATCGAACGATCGTTAATATCAATATCATACTTTGCAAAAAAAACCGTCAAATCATCAAAATCATCAGCATACCATCTGAAAATTTTACTCAAAGAAATCGTCTTTTCTGTAGATCGAAAGATCCGAGGATCATCGAGTGCCGCCCGAGTGATCATGTCTAATTGCGCTTCGATCTTATTGGGTTGGTAAACTTCACTAGATAGCTTGGGACACGATATAGCTGCACATACCAAGGCAAAATGCAATCTTGGATCATTATATTTATTAAAAATTAGACCCTTCTCAAACCCATCTAAACTATACATTTCACCACCATAATCAAGGACTTTACGATCGAAAAAGCCACCCAAATCCTGAGGACTTGCCAAAGGGTAATGACGTACAACCTCTCGTATAACGGCGGCATTATAGATATTAATGAGTGTTGCTTTGTCCAAAATTTCGTCTTGTGAAAGTAAGTCACCATTAGCCATAAATAAATCTTCAATATCAGCTTTTAAGGCAGGATTTTCATACGCTACTAATCCATTGACCACATAAGTATCTAATATTTTTTGAAAATCTAAATTAAAGTTTTGAGCTACCGCACGATCTTGAGATACCACACTAAGTAACAAAACTAACAATGCTGTGATGTAGATATTCATTTTATTCATATTACCCATAAGACTCAAAGGTAATAAGGGTTGCCCCAAATAAAAATGTAAAGCTTCAACTTCATGAAAGTGTAGTAATGGCGATAGTTTGTACTTTCGTACTTATGCTCTCAATTTTAATACCTATCTATAATCGAGATATAACTGATCTGGTGGCAAGGCTCAAGAAGCAATGTGACCTATTGGATATAGATTATGAAATACTATGTTTTGATGATTGCTCTCGGCCTAAAATTATAGAGAAAAATAGAGCTTTGGATGCGCAATTTAGAGTCAACTATGTAGAATTTAAGGAGAATATGGGTCGGGCTAAAATCAGAAATACATTGGCTAAAGTATCTCGACATGATCATCTATTGTTTCTCGATTGCGATAGTGGTATCCTGAAGAGAGACTTCATCAAGACCTATATTCAAGCAATTACCGAATACCCCGATGCCATCATCAATGGTGGGCGCAATTATGCTCCATCTCTTCCTAAGACTAGTTCCAAAATATTGCATTGGTCGTATGGCACAACTTACGAATCAAAGGATGCTAGTATCAGAGCACATCATCCAATAAGATATTTTCATAGTAACAACTTCGTAATCGATAGAGCAACCATGATCAAATATCCCTTTGATCATGCGCTTGATGGTTATGGATATGAGGATCTTGTATTAGCAACACAGCTGCACCGAGCTGGAAAAAATATTATCCATATTAATAATAATACAAGGCATCTTGTACTAGAAAAAAATGAGTCCTTTTTACGTAAGCTTGATGAATCATTGGATAACCTAATTATGTTTCAAAAAGAAGGTAAAATTATAGATACTCCATTATTAAAATACGCAAGAAAAATTCTTGACTGGGGAGTACGTGATCTCTTGATAAAAGCATACGATAGTTTTATTAAAAAATCGGTAATGAAAAATTTATTATCTGATCAACCGAATATAAAATACGTTCAGTTGTATAAATTGATGGCTGTATTGTCCAAGTCAAAAGAAGCAGAAAAATCGATGGATTTAAACAAATAACAAAAAATAAGGATCACGTTTGGATTATTTTAATAATTTTATGTGGCTAGAAGCCATTTTAAAGATCAAATATTTGCTTGAGATGATGAGAAAATGTAGAGTTTACCTTCTTGTGTTATGCGCCATAGTATGCATTTCGTCACTGGATGCGCAGAATACTATCAAAGGTGTAGTGACCGAGGCAGCAACTGCCGAACCCGTGATTGGGGCAAATATAACCATAGACGGTACAACAGAAGGTACCATAACCGATTGGGATGGAAGCTTCGATTTTGATACGGCTCTACCCTATCCTGTGACTATTACCGTTAGCTATCTAGGTTTTGGTGAAAAAACAATAGCCATAAACGATGATAAAAAAGTAAAGATTGCCCTCGAGGAGGCTACCGAAGTCTTAGGAGAAGTTGTAGTGAAAGGAAGCAGAATTGCTGAAGAAACCAAAAAATCACCACTTACGGTAGAGTCGCTAGACGTACTTGCCGTTAAAGAAACACCAGCTAGTAGTTTTTATGAAGGTCTAGGTGCTCTCAAGGGTGTAGATATGACTACAGCTAGTCTGGGCTTTCAAGTTATCAATACTAGAGGATTTAATAGTACGAGCCCAGTACGATCGCTACAAATCATAGATGGTGTAGATAATCAAGCCCCGGGACTAAATTTTTCATTGGGTAATTTCCTAGGTACTTCTGAACTAGATGTACTTAAAGTAGATATCATTGTAGGAGCAAGTAGTGCCTTTTATGGACCCAATGCCTTCAACGGTGTAATCAGCATGGAAACAAAAAATCCTTTTTACAAAAAGGGTCTAAGTGCTATGCTAAAAGCTGGAGAGCGAAATCTAAAAGAAACAGCCGTTAGATATGCAGATGCCTTTAAAAACAAGAACGGTGATGAATTCCTAGCATTTAAACTAAATCTGTCTTACTTAACTGCAGATGATTGGGAAGCAACTAATTATTCACCCGTATTTGACTCTGAATCTGGAGCCAATAATCCGGGTAGATTTGATGCAGTCAATATATATGGTGATGAATACAGAAGTAGTTTTGATCAATCGACAGCGAGTCCATGGTCATCAACCAAAGGCCTAGGTACTTACCACCGTACGGGATATAGAGAAGAAGACCTACTCAATTATGATACACGAAACCTAAAATCTAACCTCTCTTTGCACTTGAGAACTAACCCTAGCGCTGAGTATGAGTCACCTGAATTAATTTTTGCCTCAAGCTATAGCAATGGTACTACGATCTACCAAGGAGAAAATAGATTTGCTTTGAAAAATATTCAATTCTTTCAAAATAGGATAGAATTTAGAAAGCAGGATAAATATTTTTTACGAGCCTATATGACCGTGGATAATGCAGGAGATACTTATGACCCTTATTTCACTGCATTACTTCTACAACAAGCCTCCAAGTCTGATAATGATTGGAACTCGGCATACGCCAACTATTGGAAAGACAATATTATCGAACGCATGGATGCCAATGGATATCCACAACTCGAAATAGAAATAGGTCCTGACGGAGTTCCTATTATCAGTTTTGACAGAGATGCTCAGGAATCATGGACTAATGATTTCCAAGATTCTTTGACTTTTTGGCATACCCTAGCAGAAGACTTCGCCAATATAGCAAATCCAGCTACTGAGAATTTCACTCGTAACTTTTTAGAGCCTGGTACCCAGGAATTTCAAGATGAATTTGATGCTATTACTTCTCGTCCTTCTGGCGACCCGCTAGGTGGTACCCGTATTGTAGATAGAAGTGCTCTATACCACGTACATGGAGAGTATAAGTTTGAGCCGGAGTGGTTTAATTATATAAAAGTCGGTAGTAATGTAAGACTATACAGACCTGAAAGTGATGGCACGATATTTATTGATTCGGCAGATATTTCTATCTCGAATCTAGAATTTGGAATGTATGGTGGATTTGAAAAAGAAATTGCACAAGATCTGACATTGAGTGCAACCATGAGAGTTGATAAAAACGAAAACTTTGATTGGTTGACAAGTCCGGCAGCCTCTATGGTGTATACTCCTGGAGAAACTAACTTTTTTAGAGTTTCATTCTCCTCTGCGATTAGAAATCCTACTTTAAGTGATCAATATCTGGATTTCAACGTAGGTCCTGCGACGCTAAGAGGAAATTTGAATGGAGTCGATAGTCTTGTGACGGTAGAATCCTTTATTGATTACACTAAGTTTTTGTTTGCTCCTGATAGACCCGATTTAGAGTATTTTTCTATTGATGCCATCAGACCAGAAAAAGTAAAGACATTAGAATTAGGATATCGATCAACCTTATTTGATAAACTTTATGTTGATATGGGATACTATTACAGTATCTACGATGATTTCATTGGTTATAATGTAGGATTATCTCTTACTCTTACCGACGGATTCCCTACAGGTGTAAAAGCTTTTAGATATAGCGCCAATTCGAGAAATCAAGTAACTACTCAAGGATTCAGTGCTGGTCTCAATTACTTTTTAGGAGAAAACTATAAAATTAACGGTAACTACTCTTGGAACAGATTGAATACAGATGTAGATGATCCAATTATTCCTGCATTCAATACGCCAGAGCATAAATACAATATTGGCTTCTCAGGAAGAAATCTCAAATTTTTATCCGGTGATACTAAAAATGTATTTGGTTTCAATGTGAACTATAAATGGATACAAGGTTTTATATTTGAAGGCTCGCCACAATTTACCGGTGCTATAGATGATTATGCTTTACTAGATGCTCAAGTTAATTACCAATTAAAATCATTAAACACTACCATCAAAATAGGGGCTAGCAATGCGTTAAATAATCAGGTATATCAAACATACGGTGGCCCATTAGTGGGAAGAATGGCGTATGTTAGT
The DNA here is from genome assembly GCA_020631635.1 of Saprospiraceae bacterium. GTDB lineage: Bacteria > Bacteroidota > Bacteroidia > Chitinophagales > Saprospiraceae > JAHDGW01. The sequence goes on along the minus strand of JAHDGW010000159.1, from coordinate 2,453 downwards.
ATGCTTTATGACTTTGAAAAAAAATAATAACTTAAATAAATTCTAAAACAACACTTATATGAAAAGATTTTACACTCTAGTCTTGACAACATTATGTCTGAGTGGTGCTCTTATGGTAAATGCCCAACGGTACGTTACGGAGGAGTTCACTGATGTAGACGTTGCAACGGACATCATTTACGGTGCTAATACTACAGTACTACCAGTATTGCTTGGTGCCGACCCTTCAATAAGACCATTAAACTTAGATCTCTACACTCCAGCTGGTGATACGGAGACTGATCGTCCTTTAATCGTGATGTTACATTCTGGTAATTTTCTTCCACAATTTTTAAATGGAAGTATCATCGGAACGAATACTGACCCTTATGTGGTAAACCTAGCAGAAAGTTTAGCTAGACGTGGATACGCAGTTGCATTGGCTGATTATCGTAAAGGATGGAATCCAAGTCCAACGGCAACACAAGAAGAAAAAATTAATACCCTTATTAATGCATCATACCGAGGTATTCAAGATGCTTCTTCATGTGCAAGATATTTCCGTAAATCAGTAGATCTACTAGGAAATCCTCATGGTATTAACCCAGAAAAAATTGTTATATGGGGAATAGGCACTGGTGCATATGTATCACTCGGAGCCGTTACAGTTGACGATTACCTCGATGTAGTTATACCTAAGTTTATAGGATCTGATATCAATGGTGACGGAATACCGGACCCAATGGTAATACCTTTCATCAATGGTGATCCTAAAGGATTAACCGTAGGTGTAAACCCATTAACTGGAGATACTCTATGTTTCCCTAATCATGCTGAACTTGACGCTGAAATGATGCCAGTTTATTCTTCTGAGTTTCAGTTATCAGTGAATATGGGAGGAGCGCTAGGAGATACTTCATGGGTTGATGAATCTGATCCTCCAATGATTGCTTATCAGGTACCTACTGATCCTTTTGCTCCCTTCAATGAAGATATTCTTATAGTACCTACTACAGGAGACTTAATTGTAGAAGTACAAGGTGCAAATCTATTTGTACCAAAAGCAGTTTCACTTGGTAATAACGATGTATTTACGAATGGTACCATTTACGATGATGAAGTAACCGCTTCTGCCAACGCTAATAATAATGGTAATGATGGTCTATACCCAATGGTTAGACCAAATTGGGACCTTACTGATGATGGCCAAGATAATCCCGTACCTGTAGAAGCATCTCCTTGGGAATATTGGGATGAAACTCAATGGTCTACTGCACCGCTAGGTCAAGCTACACTTGATGGCGCAGGTGGTCCATGTGAAGGTATTCCTATGGAATTTTGTAACTGGCATATTATTTCATCTGGTAGTAATCCAGATATGTCTTTTGAAAAAGCATCAGCTTATCAAGATTCTATCATCAACTACTTTGCTCCAAGAGCTTGTGTAACACTAGATCTACCATGTAAGTCACTTTACTTAGACCCAACGTCTACTGAAAACATACTCAACGATGTTAATGTGTCTATTTCACCAAACCCAACATCTGACATTGTAAATATAGCTGTTAGAAATCAAGAATTCGCTAACGTTGAAATATTCAATGTTGAGGGTAAAATGATGTTAATGGATCAGGGATCTAATAGAATATCTACTAAAATTGATGTATCATCAATGCCATCTGGAGTATATATAATGAAAATATATTTTAATGAAGGTATTACAACAAGACAACTTGTTATAGAGTAATATTGACATTACTTTAAAACCATACATAAAAAAGCCTCTACGAATATTTCGTAGAGGCTTTTTTATTAATCTTATTTCAGACTTAAGTTATAACTTATAGTTAGGCTCCAAATCATGATTAGAACCTTCCTTATAGAAATCATTTATGATCTGAACTACTTCTCCGATATCATCTGTAACTGGTATCAAGTCTAAGTCTTTAGGACTTATATTTCCTTCTTTTTCAAGCATGGTACTTACTACCCACTCCCTCATACCTTTCCAAAATTCTGTTCCCATCAAAATAACAGGTACAGCCTTTATTTTTTTAGTTTGAATCAATGTCAATACTTCAAAAAGCTCATCTAGAGTACCAAATCCACCTGGCATCACCACAAATGCCTGTGCATACTTAACAAACATTACTTTCCGAATGAAGAAGTAATTGTAATTAAGTACTTTATCCTGATCGATAAATGGATTATGAGATTGCTCAAATGGCAAATCGATATTTAGTCCTACGGAAGGAGCATTACCTTGTTGAGCTCCTTTATTAGCAGCCTCCATAATACCAGGTCCACCACCACTGATGGTTCCAAAACCTTCTTGACCAAGCCGCTCCGCGAGGTCTACTGTAAGCTGATAATATTTATGACCAGGTTTAGTTCGGGCACTTCCAAATATAGATATACAAAATTCTATTTAGTGTTTCAAATCCTTCTACAAACTCGGCAAGTACTTTGAACAT
>JAHDGW010000158.1 GCA_020631635.1 Saprospiraceae bacterium | reverse complement strand
TAAGTTCTACATTTAATGAATAATGATTGACAGTCTGTGCTGGTATGGCAGCCGTAGAAGGCACCCAAAGGTCTGCTGGAAAACCAGAACCAGGATTGGTCAACATATGCACATACTGGGCTGTCCTATTATAACTACCACGTAACGTGAGGTGTTTTGTCAGGGAAGTTTTTAGACTGACTCTAGGTTCCCAGTTTTTATAATTGACGCCTTCTGTACTAAACCAAGATCGACGTAGGCCAATATTCCAATTTAACCATGACAAACTACGTCCTCTATACTCAATATACAATGCTTGCTCGGTGGTAGGTATAGGTTCTTGATCTCCAAGCCTTTCTCTCAGTTCATCCTCCACGATAAGCGCCGACTGTAAAAGTGCTGGTCTATATTGATGACTTTGATATTGATAGCCGAAACTTATTTTATCGGAACCCATAGTAAAATAATCAATATTAAGCCCAAGATTTCGATCTTCTATATCTGTAGAGGAGATGATCTCTAACTCACTACGAGCTGATCCCCCGGAGGTTATTCTATCACTCGTATATGATCCACGAGAAGAAATAGCATATTTTGACATGCTCGTATTGAATTGTGCCAATATATTCTCAGACAATACCTTTTCATAAGTAATACCTAAAAGCTCTGTACTCCATGAAATAATATTTCTATCAGTAAATAAAAACTGAGAATCATCATTCTCCGATGATATAGAGGTGTCAAATGATATACGATCACCACCTTTATATCCAAAGATATTAAGCTGATCATTAGGGTTTAATTGTGCATGGATATGAGTGCTGAAGTCATAGTAGTTGACACCTAGATCCTCATAGTCCAATGAGGTGTTTGCGATCGGCTCTAGATAAATCCCTAAAGTTGATTGTCTTGCATTGATATTGTAGCTTACCTTATCCTTGATCAATGGACCGTCAATATGCGCATTTATTGCAGAAAGACTCAAGCCCACGTTTGCCTCATAGTGAGTTTTATTACCATTTTTACTTTGAATATTTACTACAGAGGATAATCTACCACCAAATCTTGCAGGAATACCGTTTTTGTAAAGCTCAATAGACTGCAAATCATCTGCTTGTAGAATGGAGGAAACTCCTGCCACATGACTCATTTCATAGATAGGAATACCATTGTACAAAAGTAGATTTTGATCAGGAGACCCGCCTCTCACATACAAACCTGTCTGGCCCTCTGCGCCAGACTGTATACCGGCTTTTTTCCTTAATACTTGCATAGCATTCACCTCCCCAAGAAAACCAACAGTATTACGGAGTTTATCAATATCGATGAGCCCCTGCTGACCTTCTACTAAGATTACTTCTTTGGGATTAGATGTAGTAATCAATACGGTCTTTAGCTGATTTCCGGTCTTCAAAAAAATATCAAATCGCTCTTGATTTTCTTTTGGGATCACAATTTTAGTATCATAACCGATATAACTAAAGAGCATGGACGACTCAATATTTACGACGGTACTGTAAAATCCGTTTTGATCAGTTATACCCAAGAGATCTCCTTCTTCGTCGAGTATTAAGGCACCGATAAGTTTTTCCTTGGTAAGCTCATCCATAACATAACCATATCGTCTAGCTTTCACAAGGTCTTCTGCCCTGCCTTCTTCTGTCTTTCTAAAAAGCAAAATCCTAGGGTAAGTGGCGGTAGAGAATAAGATTGATTGGGATTTTTCTATTTTTTTTAAAAAATCAAGTAGCTGTAAATCATCATCTCGTATATCTAATACTTGACTGACATCAATAACATCAGGACTATAACTGAATACGAGCTGATATTTGCTTTCAAATCGATCAAATATCTCGTCTATGGTATAGCTGTTTTTTTTATCAAACTCCAAGAAAACTTCATGATTCTGAGCTCCCACGATAAACGTCAAAGAAGAGCAGAATACAGCAAGCATGATAATCTTGCGAAGGAAAAAAAAGAGACGTAAGCTATGGATTCTATGGTTTAACACGATACGCTATCAATAACGTATTTATTTTCTTTTTTGTGAAATTTTAAACCAATGGTTAGACTTAATTCTTTTAAAATATCTTCTAACGATAGATCCGAAAATACTGAACTTACCTTACACTCAAACTTAGAATTTGATTCTCCCAACAAAAGCTTATTACCAAAATGTCTGTTTAGATCGTTGACTACTTGATATAACGGAACTCCTTCATATTGTAAATCGCCGGTAATAAGACTTTTATAATTATAAGTATCTATTCTTTTGACATTCAATGACTTTCCATTAGTCATCGCGGTCATCCCCTCAGTCAATATTTGTTCTTTATTAGAAGTTTTTAACCGTACCGTACCCTCTACCACTGATACGCTTGTATAGTCCTGTGCAGCTTCTACAACGAAAGCCGTCCCGATAACTTCTATATCACCAAATCGTGTATCTATAGTCAAGCGAGTATCTTCTTGCTTGGCGATTTCAAAATATGCCCTCCCATCTAGCTCAAGGTTTTTTTCTTGATCATCTGAGATGACCAGTTTAGCACCCTCTGCAAGTTCGATAGCAGATCCATCTTGAAGGCTGTATACTATATTTTTTGTGTCAGCTATCACGCTAGTTTCTTGACTAGCCATATATTGATATCCTGCAAAGACCATCAAAAAACATGCTGCTAGACCTGAGATCCACTTCACGTATGAGAAGTTCATAATCTTAGCGTTTGCAGGTCCTGTAGGAGAGCTAGATTCTAAGGATAATTCAAGTTTTGCTAAGGCACTATCGGCATCAAAATCTTGATAATCTTGAAGTCCCTGAGAATCATTCCATAACTTTTGGATGGCCTGTAATTCTTTTAGATTTTCTTCTGCATCAGACTTCCATTCTTCGAGGGTATGAAGTTCATCTTGACTTTGTTGTCCAAGCAGAAATCGACCAATTATGCGATCTATATTCATAAGGCTTTTGCCATTTTTACTCTTAATAATCTTAATCCACGTCCTATCTGGTTCTCCACCGTTTTCACTGATATATCGAGCTCTCTAGCAATCTCCTTATAGGTAAATCCATTGAGCTTACTCAAGGTCAAAATCTTTTGACACTGTGGTGGTAATTCTGCAATTTTTCGAAATAGTTTTTCTTTTAGAATGTATCGATCTGATACTTCTTCTATGGTCTTTATATTGCCATATTGTTGCTCTAGAGATAAGGTATAATCATTCATTCTTTTTTTCGTACGAAGTACCTCAAAGGCTTTATTCTTTGTACTCTGAAATAAGAATGCCTTGGGATTATCTACCGAATCAATATTGTTCTTTTGCCAAAAGGAAGTAAATACATCTTGTACGGCATCCTCTGCCATGGCACTATCCTTGAGAATAGATTTAGCAAAATTGCATAAAGGGTTATAATATTCTTTGAATATCAATTGAAACTGATTTTTATATTTCGATCTATCATAGGTCATAAACTAAATACTTCACAAAAATATATATTTTGATCCAGAGGTGCTTGTCGCTAATGAGAACTAAAGGAGTATTCGTATGTTTACCCTCCATAAGTTAACGAATCATTCTACAATGAATAAAGGAACATTGACCATTATCGGATTTTTATGTTTTATGACTGGTATGATTGCCCTTATACTTTCTCTTGTGGGTCTTCGTATTAGCATACTAGCGGCGATTGAAGACTGGAATAGAGGGTTTGCCTTTCTAGTAAAGTTAATTTTGATATTTGGCGGTATGATTATGTTTTATATCGGTAGATCCTCTGATTATGATCCTGAGATGTAAGGATTACATTTCATTAAGTCAAGTTTTGGTGTTTTAAAAAATCCAAGTTCTTACATCCAAGTTAAGAGTCTTTTACCTTGCTATAGAATTAGCTATAATTCTATTTTAGTAGTCGATTGTAAAAATCAAAGCGCAGTAATATACTAAACCCCAACACCAGCTGAGTGCATAAGAAAGCTACATAAAGGTTTGAACAAAGGTCACCTAGATGGTACAATCCCTGCTTTATCACGATCAAAATCATAGCATAAAAGGCGATCAAACCAACAACTTTTCCGATCTTTCTAAACATTAATCTGAAGGCATGAACTACTTTGTTACCCTTTAAGATTCTAATTTTGACATTTAAAGATGCTCCCCAAAACAGTACTAATACAAGCATGGACAAGAAGAGTAATGATAATACCCAATGTACTAATGGTTTTTCGGTATCAAAATATATAATAGGGTCGCCTACTATCGTAAAAAATACCAGAAATGATAAACCTGTAATCAAAAGAACAATCGCTCCATAGGATAAGTTAATCAATAAGAATTTCCAGAAATACATCGCTCCATGCCTAAATAAATCCCGTATAGAGTATTCGCCATTCTGCAAAGACTTCAAGACACCAGCATTTATAAAAGTATGTACTATAATGTAAAGCAAAACAACTATTAGAAAGACCTCCTGATACAATCCAAGAACTGAAGGGTTAGCCTTTACAAAATCGGAGATCACGGTTCTATCCAACATGTGAATAGAAGAAAACGCCTTTGAATTTTGAAGTGATGAAAATGACTCTATCGTCATATAAAAAAACGATAAGCTGGTCAAGAGTTGCAGCAGATATAGAAATAAAATCTGTCGCCAGTGATTGATGATTTTATATGTATTCGCTCTGATCAAAATAGCCAACTTAAAAGATCCACAAATGTGCTTGTCAGCTTGCTTGTCTTATTGAATAACTCTATGTTTTCTGAGACCGTGGGATGGTCTATGGTAAAGCTATTATTATTCAGATTTACATCCAATGGCAATTTGAGTTGAGGATCTAGCTCTATCTTCTCTATATTACCGGCTGGCAGTTGTATGTGATATTCTTGCTGCCATTGATCGAGAAACAATAGTGTATCTCGCCCTTCTACATAGGTGCATAACAATTCCACGGGTAAATTCAATGTACCGAGGTTAGTTATGCCTATATGTAGCTCTTTTTGATTTGTAGCTAGGTATTGATAAGCTTTATCTTCATCGTCTCCATATACTCCTTTTTTATCCTCTAAGTCTAGATATCGGACATAATCGATACGATAATCCACTTGCCCTACTCCATGAAGACATTCGTCCAAGAAGCGGTCATAATTAATATCGTAATCTACTACATGATCTCTAATATGCTGTTGTAGATGAGACCTGAAATCAGCTTCTTTAGGATGCTTAAATTTCCAAGCGATATAATACGACTTTATCATTTGCTCAAATGACTCTTTACCCATATACCCTTCTAAGCTCCTTAACATAGTAGCTGTCTTGGCGTATATCAGCCCTTTGTAATCACCCTTGATTTCCCACCCTGGTCGAGCAATAGTTCCCTCAGAAGGGTTATTCATTGTGGTGTATTCTAATCTAGTATTTTCGCTATTCCCCGACTTCAGTCCATAAAAATCAATTAAACTAGACTTTTTCCCGTAATAATGATCCATGATCTTATCCTCGTAAAAGGTGACGAATCCCTCATCCATCCATGCCTCTTCCTTTTCATTGGTAGCAATGGTGGCCATAAAGTACATATGCGTAAACTCATGAATAACCAGCGACTCTATGGTACGTATCCCTTCTGGAAAATTGTAAAATGAGCCACAGGTGATCAACATGGGATATTCCATAAGCCCTGATCGCAATGCATGCATCGGCGGATCACATATGGTGATACTTGGATAAGGATATGGTCCCACATGCTCCTCCAAGTATTCAAAGGCATGCTTTACTGCTTCAAGATATCGAGGAGCCATCATACAATGCTCTTCTGGAATCAACATTTTGATCTGTATATCTTTATAAAAATCAGTATACTCCTCGAACAGAGGATAAGCTATCCAAGCAAAATCAATAACATTATTGGCTTGGTAGCTATATCTGACTTTGTTATTAGGCAGATCTATTCTGTCAAGCATGCACCCACTAGCTCCTACAACAAATCGTCGATCTATAGTTATGTCCACGAGATAGTCCCCGAAGTCAGCGTAAAATTCGGTTCCTCTAAAAAATTGATGACAATTCCATCCCCAATCCCCATTTTTATCTTTTTCGTATACGCCTGGCTGGGGGTACCAATGATTGAAAAAGAAATAATCATTTTTACTATACCCCGCCCTCGATATAATATAAGGCAGTTTTGCCTCAAATTCCATTTGTAAAGAGATACTATCACCTGGCAAAAGCTCCTCTTTGAGCTTCAATTGTATCACAGATTGATCATGTATATTACCATCATTCAATTGGATATATCTGAGCTCGTCCGTGAGGTCTACACCCTTATTGGTCTTGATTTTAGAAATCTCGATCCACCCCCATTCCTTCTTACTATTATTGGTTAACGTTCTACCAAATATTTCACCTCCACTACCCTTCAAATAAGAAGATTGTAGATTTTTGAAAGCATTGAGATACATATAGAATGGAATCTCCCTTATAGTATCTGGTGAAGTATTTTTCCAAGACAAAGATTGAGTACCGTATGCTTTTTTGTCTTTAGGAAAAAGCTCTACCGAAATGTGATAGTTAGATATTACTGAAGCTTGATTAGTGACATTTTGAATACACAACTGTTGACCTCTAAGACCAACACTCCATGATAAAATTATGGTGCAAAAACAAAAACTATTGATAATAGGATATAAGCTCACAGAACCAAAATACGATTATAGTCTTGGTCTATGAAAGTCGAAGCATATGAATTTCTAAAATGAAGTAGAAGGGCTACTATATCTCGCTACAAATGCTTTCATATCCTCTACCATCGCTGCCGACCCCAAGGCAATAGTAGATCGCTGATGGATATCATGAACTTCTAACTCAAGAACACGATCTAACTTACAAGTAATTGCAATACCTCCCGCCTGCTCTATGATCATAGCCATAGGGTTGCACTCATACAGTAAGCGTAGCTTTCCGTGGGGATATTTTCTTGTGTTGGGGTATAAAAATATTCCTCCTTGGAATAAAATGCGATGGAGGTCTGATACCATACTCCCTATATATCGCAACCTCAGATTGTCATCATTACACTGATCTATAAATCGTCTGATCTCTACATCAAACTTAAGGTAGTAACCCTGATTTACACTATAGTAATTACCGCGATTAGGCATCTTGATATCAGGGTGAGATAAGCAAAACTCTCCCAAAGATGGATCTAGTGTAAAGCCATTGACTCCATTCCCAGTGGTATATACCAAAATGGTAGACGTGCCATACAGTACATAACCAGACGCTACTAGATCGGCTCCTCTTTGTAAAAAATCTTCTTTATTCGGGTCTTTATTGACGTCTGAAGTTCTTCTATATATCCCAAAAATGGTACCCACGCTCACGTTTACATCAATATTACTCGATCCATCTAGAGGATCCATCACCAAAACATAATGCGGGTCTTTCCCTTTCACCTTATCAAGGATAATGATTTCTTCATTTTCTTCAGAT
>JAHDGW010000157.1:3736-7594 GCA_020631635.1 Saprospiraceae bacterium | reverse complement strand
GACCTGGAGGCTAAGTGGGGTGATAAATACCCGCTGGTGATCAAGTCCTGGCGGGCAAAGTGGCCAACGCTATCGACCTACTTTAAGTATCCGCAGGACGTGCGTACAGCGATTTATACGACGAATGCCGTTGAGGCAGTACACCGCCAGTTCCGCAAACTGACAAAGACCAAGGGCGGCTTCGCCAATGAAAACAGTTTGCTCAAACTGCTCTACGCTGGAATACTCAAGGTGTCCGAGCGCTGGAGTCACCCGGTTCAAAACTGGAGCCTCACACTCTCGCAACTAGCGATTCACTTCGATGGGCGACTGGATGACCACCTAGAGCTGTGATGACCCGCTGACACAGAATTTTGAACACCCTCGTATTTAATATTTGAGTTAATAGTAAAACTTAAAGCGATCTATTGTTGTTGACTGGAGATGCCGTATTTCTCTCGTACAATTTCATCTAACTGATAGTTACTCTTTTTAATTAATTCAATTATTTTCATATCAAAATCAACTCTTGCGGGGCTATTTGAGTCTGAGTTTACTTGCGAGATGATTTTCGAAAACAGTTTATATCTGTATTTTTTTGAGTTTATGAACAACCTCTCTCTCCAAACGAACTCAATATCAGCATCACTCAATACATTTTTGATGAAATTAGGCTTCCTTCTATTTGTGATAATTTTCATAATTAATTCATAATGATCGGCTGTCATACGTTTCTTATATCTTCTTACTGGATCCTTCAAAAGAGAATTAGAAACGACACCATTATCTAAACCAAAGAAATTATCTAGCTCTATATAAAATTTATTTGGTTCCTTTTTTAACATTTCATAAGGAATGACAGTTATTTTATCACTCCCAAAGACTCTCGCATAAGTATCATATAGTTTTGAATAATAAATCTGCATAAGTGGATTTCCAACCTTCTGCCATTTTATTACTTTTTTACACCAAGCATCCGCCCCGTGAAGTACATCTGGCTGCCCCATCTCAAGCCTGTACATAAATTGAGAGTTTAACCAATCCTCTACATTTCGGGTGATGAGTAATAATTTCACGTCATCACCAAGTAATCGCTTAAGTCTGATAGCAATTAACTCCGGATCAGTAAATGTATGGGCAGCAAACATTTCTTCTGAGATTAAAACCTTACCAGCGTCTACAGTTGATAAACGTTCTTTAAATTTGCAGTCATCATAAATAAATGAACTATCCGTAGCTAGACTTAAGATAAGCTCATTAATGTCATCACTCTCACCATTTTTACCTAAGTACTTGATAGGTAGGTTTTTAAACACTGCTTTTTGTAAAAAAGAAGAACCCGCTTTACCAAGACCAATATGTACGAATTTGTTTGCCATAAACTAAATTGCTCAACCCTATTTTGAATGTATGGCTTCGAAAAGAGCCTTTTGGTATATTAACCGAGTTTCAATACTATCAACCAGATGGTGATCGAAACTTGCTGGGATATATTTCTCATGGATTATGCCAAGCTCACTTGCAATTGAGCTGTTAATATCATAATACTTAAGACTATTAGACAATGAAAAGTCTTCTAGTAACTGATTGAAAAGGTTAACATGACGTATTCTTGTAAAAACCTCCGGGTACTTATTATCAAGCAACAATAAATATTTTTTTATCTCCTTGTCATTATCAAATGCCTCAGTCACTATCCTTCCGACATACCTTTTAGCCTTAATCGAATCAAGCAGCACCGGATAGTTTATACCTTTAATAACTATATTGCAGTTTTTCTCTGTTAGCTCTTTACGAAGTACATCGTAAGATTCTAAACAAGCGCGCAGAAATCGGCGAAGCGTAATATCCTCTTGCTTAACCACAAGGCTATAATACCATCCTAACTCCAAATCTACTTGCCCAAAGGCAAGAGCAACTGTATCACCATTACTAACTTTGGATAGAATATCTTCCCTAACAGATAATGTTGAATCTCTTTTACCAAACCCTTTCATGGAAGCAGCCTGATATACATTTACGCTTACCTCATCACCAGAAAAATACTTACTTGTATACCCGCCTCTTGGAGAAAGTAATCTAAAAGCACGACTATGGGAGTCACCAAAAATATGAATTTTACTCATACTGTATAGTTCAATTTACTAAGTTCTACTCCGGCAACACTATTAAACGTCTCTATCTGCTCACGAGTAAGAAGACGCTCAAACCGTCTTACACTATCCTCAAATATTGGCTTACTAATATTCTCTTTCCATTGGAAAAATTCACTTGGTTCCTCTAACTTCGCATTCAAATGATACTCAAGCACATTAGACTCATAAGGGATATTCATAAACGAAAAAAGGCCATCCAATGTATTTTTTGGTGACTTAACAAGGTCCTCATATCGAACTCGGTAAGTTATCTCTTGATTTTCGGATTCAAAGCTGTTCAAATTTTTTATGTCTTCTGACCACTTGGAAGCAATACTTTGAATATCTGTTGGAAGATTCGGAGCATACTTGGAATCAATATCTCGACTCATAAGATCTAGGTAAGAGCATGCTATATCTCGCCCGTCTCGGACAATCTGAACATAAAAATCAGCGATCTTAGCATTAGAAATTTCACTTAAATAATCCACATAAAAATTATTTTTATCACCATAGATAAAAGCTGATTTATGTTTAGATTTAGCATAAAAACTATAAACTATACCGCAAATATTTCTGTAATTAGCGGGTTGGTGATTTATACAATAATCTAGTAGGTCCGGAAAATTAATATTCCATGTTTCTATCTTTTTAGTTTTCTCTAACGCTTTAGTAAACATCCTAATATTATCAACATTACTATAATCAAGTTGACCATATTCGTCTTCCAACCAAACCGAAAACCCAGCCTCAGGTGGAACACTGATACTACTGTGAGCATTAAGCATCAACCTTAGTAAAGTTGTACCTGATCTAGGGGCACCTAAGATAAAAAATATTTGTTTATCAATCATGCTTAATCCGTTTCATGTATTCACTAAACCCATTAGGGTGGTTTTTTATGACTCTAGAAAAACTTTGGTAGTTCGATATAATCCCTTGATCATAGACATCCAACACACGCCCAAGATCAAAGAAAGTAATCTTTTTTAACTGTTCTCTATCAAAAATGATAGGTAAATACAAGCATAACATACTTGCGAAATTAGCACTCTGAACAAGGATACAGAGTTTATCTGAATTGGCTATGATTTGGTCTATTTTTCCAACAGTAACAAGTAATGATACTTTCCAAGTTTCATGAACAACACCTTCAGGTAATGCGAGGTAGTGCTCTTGACCCTTAAAACCTGTGAAAACACTTTCTGATAAGCGTGCGGGTCCAATTATCAACAGGTCCTGGCTAGGCTCGATAAACTTCCGACAGAAAGTACCAAATTTGTTACCTAACACGAGCCTTCGTGGAGAAGCTCCATCCCTGTAGATCTTTATTTGTTTGCCGAAGTCACGATGAAGAGCAAGCATTCCAACTGCGGCGCCTTTCTGTACTTTTGTTAACTCTCCTCTTTCAAGAGAGATCTTAACACTTTCTTGACCAGCTTTTAGATTGACTCCAAACTCGACACTGGGTAACTTTCCTCTGTAGTACAACCCTAACAAAAACTCCATTTCATCATAGAAGCCTGATAGCTTAACACCTCTTAATCGTCTTTCGTTTTTGATAACTCGATAATTATTTTCTTCAAACAAGCTTTGTTGTTCGTATAAAAATGATGCCATAAAGTGTTTTGGCAAAGAATCTTTAGTTGACTTTTGTAAAAGTAAAAAAATAAAAACTTTTGAAAATCGACCATTAAATACTATAAAGTTAGTAGGATTGCTGACTATAGTAATGATTATAGGA
>JAHDGW010000157.1:407-3726 GCA_020631635.1 Saprospiraceae bacterium | reverse complement strand
AAAGTGTTCCCAGAAGCCATGATTAAGCTTAGAAAAGAACACTCCCCATTCATAATCTTCCAAATTTACATCATCAACAGTTATAACCTTGTTGAACTCCGACAAAAGATCATCATCATTTTTGTAAAAATAATTACTAAGATTGTCTTTATATTTTTCAGCCTCTGACTTATCTGGAAGTGCCGTCACTAGCTTGAAAAGAAGCGTATGTGTGTCTCCTTTAGATCTTACAAGATCGTTCAATGTTGATAGATCTTTACTAAGTAGGTAGTTCACTATTGCGTAGAAATGATCAACATCATCGATAGAAACACTACCTGCTTGTAAAAAATCAAAAAAAGAGTTTCTTAAATTTGTAAAATTAAAATCTATAAATTTTTGCTTCAAAATCTCGTTCGAATTAATCACATCGAGACCACTGAAAAATAAGTCAAACTGGTTATTAAGGTATTCATTAGTAACCATTAACAACTCCCGCTATCAAATCAGTAATTTTTTCCACATCACTGGTCTGTAATGTCGAATATAAAGGTAAACACAGAACCTCATTTGCTATCCGATTAGCTACCGGTAGATTCTCAGGACTTGCTGAAGAACTTGCTCTGTAACATGGGTACTGACTGACTAATGGAAAAAAGTACTTCCTGGCATTTATACCGTTCAACTTGAGTTTTTCGTAAACTTGATTACGTGCATCCGGACAACCAGGTACAGCAACTCTTAGACAAAGATATTGTTCGCTATTGGTTGCGCTGTCAGGCATTTCAACCAAATTAAGATGATCAACACCCTCAAAAGCTTTTCTGTATAAAGTTCTTATCTCAGATCTCTTTACTTGCTCCTGAGCAACAAGTGGAAGCACTTCTAACCCCATTGATGCTTGTAACTCATTCATTTTACCGTTGATTCCGGGCAATAATACTTCTTCCTCATTTTTAATACCGAAATTCTTTAAATATTCAATTCTGCGCTTAAGATTATCATCGTTGTAAACCAAAGCCCCGCCTTCACCAGTGTGAAAAAGTTTTGTCGGGTGAAAACTAAACATTGTTATATCGCCATAGCTTCCAATAGGCTTACCTTTGTACTCAGTTGTGAAAGCATGTGCAGCATCATAAATTACTTTAAGACCATGACTGTCAGCAATCTGTTGGATTTCATCGACATGACATGGCACCCCATACACATGCACACCCAATATTGCAGAAGTTCTCGCAGTTATTAAGCTTTCTATTTTGTCATAATCGATTGTTAGTCTTTCGGGGTGAATATCACAAAAGACTGGATCAATATTATTCCATGGGAGAACATGTGTAGTTGCAGGAAAAGTGAACGGGGTTGTTATAACCTCTCCTTGTAACCTTAGGCTTTGTATTGCTGTCATTAACGCAATAGTGCCATTATTGAAGAGAGAGATATTTGGCGCATTTAGATACTCCCGAAGTTTAAACTCTAGCTCTTTATGTTTTTGCCCATTATTCGACAACCAAGCAGAGTCCCATATGTCTTTAAGATGCCCCTCATAGTTTTCTAGCTTAGGGAATAGCGGTTTTGTTACAAATATTTCAGAACTCATAGCGCCTCTCTCAGTTTTTTTACATTTAAAATGCAATGCAATTTGTTACTCTATTTAGTGACTCTGTAATGTTGAGAGACTATCAATATACTTTTTTAAGGACATTACACATCCTGTATAAAAATCGGGACTCACATGATAGTCGTTTCTTTGATTACTTTTAGCAAAGCGATTATCTACAAATCCAAATTCATTTTCTAAATCTGTGGCGTGTAAAAGCACGTTACTCTCCAAACCTTTTTCTTTGAGTTTGGCCCTCAGAGCCTGAGTGTATAATGTATTTAACTCACTTTGGCATTTTGAGAAGTAATAATCTCTACCAAACCTCCACCTTGCAACCCTTTCAGGCATATGCGGAGCAGGTACAACAAGTACTTTCTCAAAATTTGAATTCTTGACAAGCTTTGATAATTTATACAAAAAACCATCTATGGATAGATTGAAAATATAACTAAGTAGCTGATGTGAGTAATACGGTGGGTTACGCTTTTCAATATATGCATTAGCCGCTTTACTATCTACATTAATACCATGTACATATGGCATTAATGGGCTGCAAGAAAAACCATTTGATAGGACCTTAGGGTTTCCATATACCATATCTCCGAACATTGTAAAAACGGAGTTTCCAGATAGACCTAGCCCAACCAAAACCAAGATAGATCTCACATCATTCTGTACTGTCTGAGCAGTAAGCTTAGCTGGATTATCGGGGATAAAATCTGGAGTTGAAAGATAGTCATTATTACGGAAACTAAACCAAGGTCTTTTCATATATTGAACAGGCCAAAATCGCATCGTTATATTTTTATTATCGCCATATTCACCTTTCATAGCCCTGCTAAATGACGCTAGATGGCTATTACCTACACATATTATCTCTAAGTTATTTGCACTCACTGCCCAAACTCCTCAAGTAAAGCCTCTTCACATTGAACATCATCAACTTGTTTTTCAAGAGTTGCGGGAGACTTAGACATGCTTTCATCTAACATAGCGTGTTCTGCAAAAAAAGCATTCATTGCTGTATTAACACCTTCAGTACGAACACTCCTTAAGTTTTCCTCATAGAAGAGACCGCGTGATGCCTGATTAGTGATTATTTCGTAACTAGGAAAATAGTCAATCTCATGATCATGACTGGATAAGACACCGGCAACAGAGCGAAGTGTTGATTTCGAATACGAGTTTGCAACTAAAACATGATTTCCACTAGCAGTAGCTGTCAGAGGTACAGGGGAAACAGTCAGTAACATTTTAAACTTAGACTTCTTACCTCTCAGATCTTGAACAAGCTGTCTAAATGATTTCATCGCATCTAAAGTTTCCATGAAATCAAAATTCTTGAATTCATATTTACTTTCATCAAAACTGCCAGCAATAGTTCCTGGCGCGATAGGGTAAACTGTACCATCATTCTTATTTACCCAAGCTTCGGTCAGTCCGAGCGTGAATACGAAAAGATCCATTGTCTCGAACATTATACGGACGTTCTTAAGATGGGCTTTTCTGTGCATTATTACTTCTTCACTGGAATTAAGCCCATATGGTTCTACAGCAGGCCTGAAAGAATCATAAAATTTCCCTTCTTTCTCCCATACAAAATCTTTAGGCTTGTACTCTCCAGTTGCTTCTCTTGCTAGCTGCAAAAGCTGTTTAGCAGTGTAGATATTGCCATATCGACAAGAGTACATAGAGTATCCAAACTTGGTATGAGACTCTGCTGGTAGGATCTTAGGAGGC
>JAHDGW010000157.1:0-397 GCA_020631635.1 Saprospiraceae bacterium | reverse complement strand
CCATTCCGGATTAATCGACCACTTCTTTTGATAAACCTTATCCAAACTAAAAGGGGATGAACCTACCACACCGCTACGCCAAAATGCTCTCTGTTCTAGAGTTTCATATGGATTATTCATTATGGAATTTCTCCTGTTATGACTATCGAACTAGTGTTCAGACTCATCATGATTAACATCAAAATTATGTAAATGCATCACTATTCACGAGTTAAATTAAGCATATTCAGCTAAGCGAGTAACACACTCACTCTGAGTCTAACGTAGGGTCTATATCTATATACTTTTGAATTCTTTCATTTATGACTTTACCGTTAGGACGAATTGCCTGAGCAATCTTAACTAATCTATATGCCTCTTCGATGTTATTATTTTCAATTGACGAAGCGATATTTAT
>JAHDGW010000156.1 GCA_020631635.1 Saprospiraceae bacterium | reverse complement strand
AATTATTTTTTCATATACAACCAATTGCAATTTGAAAACCACAAACTTTTTTAAACCAAAAGAGGTCAAGCAAACGATGATTTACTTGACCTCTTTTTATATCATTCTGCGAAAAGGATTAGAATCCCATACCGCCCATGCCACCCATGGCATCCATAAATTCTTTAAAAGTCATTTTTTTATATCCTTCATCACTGATGTTGAATACAGAATCGTCTAACTTATCACTGATTTCTACTGTTGTAGTTGTCATCGTCATCGGTCCCATATTTACCGTTAGCTCAAGAGGAAAACCAGGTAACTCTACGTACTGTAAATTTTGAATCAATCTTGGATCCGCTTTCACATCTTCAGAAATGTATGCCGTCATACTCATACCTTTCTCCCCTTCAGGCATAGCTATAGTTGCTTTATAACAGGCATAACCTAGGATCTCTTTTTTGTCTTCTTTGTCTAAAGTAACCTGCATGTTTTTTAGAGCTTCTGCTTGGTCACCTGCTTCGGCTTCCATTTCTGCTTTATCACTTTGTACCAGCATTTTTTGTCCCATAGCATTGAAGTATAGGTCAATCTTCTCGCCTTCTACCGTGTAGAGCGTTTTCACTTCTACCATACCACCCATCATAGACATGCTCATGAGATTTTTAGCATCATTAAAGTGATAGTTAGTTGTTGAGCCTTTCATCATTTCTAGCTGCATAGCGACTTGGTCATCATCCGAAGCAACATCTGTGATTTCTTGTTTGATATGCCCTTTGCTAAGATCCGTTTGTGCCTGTATAGATAAGCCAAACATGACCATGATAGCCAATAATGAGAGACATTTAAAATTTTTCATTTATTCAAAGTTTAGTTTAATTATAATATCTAATACGCATGACGAAGATATGGTTTCCTGAGTTATCAGATCATCGACAAATTAACGCAATTTTAAGACGAAGGGTCAAACGACCCAATCATCTAAGTATTTGATAAAGATTTTAGCGAGATTTTCGGCATCTGCAATCGCCCTATGGTGAATACCGTCAAACTCAAACCCTTCCTTTTTGACTGTTGCCTTGAGCCCACCATGCTTTCGCATATTTTTAAGTTTATGGTATTGATTTTTGATATCCGCATGCCTTTCTAGCCAGTCATATTCTAACTTGTGCAGGTTATGATCATTGATCAGTAATTGCTTATCAAATTTTCCCCAAGCACATAGGGCATATTCTTCCTCCTCATCATCATCGTCATTGATCCAATCTTGAAATTGCATAACTACTACATCAAATAACTTTGCACCATCTACCTGCTCTTGTGTGATAGAAGTCAAGTAGGTACAGAAAGAAGATAATGTTGGGTTGACTAAGGGTTTTATAAATTTATCAAAAGCTGAAACCACCTCACCATATCTATTGACTTTGACCGCACCGATTTCGATAATTTCATTGACTCCCTTGGGTGGTCTTCCGCGCCAGCAAGTAGCTTCAAGATCATAGATAATATACTTCACCTTAAGTTTTTTGATTTGATATTTGAAACTTTACCCTTTCTTCGATTTTATATCCATCTAGCTTATTTCTGTAATAATAGAGCAACGTAAGATCTTGAGTCTTGACAATATCCTTTTTTATATGCAATACCTTAGCCGCATGATATAAGCCCAAATTTCTTAATCCATGAAAAATCAATTGATCAATATCTGTACTTTTTACATGTTCAGATAATTTGATTTCGTTATATGCTTGCAGCTCTTCGAGATATTCTACGCATTGCTTTAGTATAGATTTAAAATCTTCCAAGGGCAGTATGAGCTCATCTAAAGGAGTGACTAAAAAAGTATAAAAATCAGACTTTTGATATACACTTTTATACAACTCGAAAGCTGCGAAAGCCAAAATATTACTAGCTAGAGCTATGTTATTTCTGCGATAACTTGTGACTAATTTATCTCCTAAGAGCCGTGTATATATCTTCTCTCTTTGATTATTGCGTTCTATATCATTGGCCTCGCCAGAGAAATATCCAGTAAAATCAATAATTTCATTTTTATCATCAATACTGTCTCCCTGAAGATTGACTTCGTTACCCATGACATCGAGTGGTTGTCCAAAGCTGATGACCACTTCTGATTGCTTATTATATAATGCTTTGAGAAACCTAAAATTTGCTCGAATGCCTTTTACGGCAGCCTTGGGTCGTACGTAATTTTCTTTTCCTTCTATCTTTAAGTGTTGATTGATTAGGCTTTTGGCTTCTAGCACAAAATGATAATCTAATATCATGGGCACCATGAAAATCTTTTTATCATCACCATATTCAATATGACGCCTCTGCGCCTGTACGACTGATCCTACAAGACCTAATTTTAGCCTACTTTCTATTTTACCGCTCCTCGATCGTGTACCACCTGGGAAGAAGATGCTATTGACTCCTTGATAAATAGATAGACTATTCATGGCTTTTAGGCATTCTAGATATATAGGATTTTTCTTTCTTCTATCTAAGCGATATGCTCCTAGCCGATTCATAAAATAGGCAGGGATCTCGTAATCAAATAAATTGAGACCTGCGCCGTACGTAAATGGAGGTATCCCACAGATATTATCCAAGGTATATCCTACCATAATACTATCCAGATTACTAAAATGTGTAGGTAGTACTATGACAGTTCCCTTTTTATATAACTCTCTGATATGCTCTACAGGGCCATGTACCTTTATCTTATCGAATAATTGATCTTTGGTCCCCCACAATCTCCATGTACCTTTCACGATCATTTTATTGAATAATCGTTTGAAAAAGGCTGTCAAAAATTTCCGAATAAAATAAAATGTCTTCGGTTTGAAATCCCCGACGATCTCGACATTATATCGATTGATGATACGTTTGATAATCTGTTGATAGCGCTCATCTTGTGGATCATCGGTGCTAATATCTCTGAGCTCAGATCTTATCTTATCCCAATATTTTTTATCATCGGCAGGATCTACTTTCCAAGGATTGTTTTTTACCCGTTGGCCTTCCTGATATACGGTCATATTGAGCAATCGCTCCAAATCCTTCTGATTATTGATGACTCTATTGAAAGTAAAGTTATTGAGAGTACCGATGAATGAAGATCTATTCTTTGCCTGTTTGTATATAGGCCAGTCTTCAGGATTGGGTATTATATGAGGATATGCTTTACTCAAAGCGGCGTAAATTTGATTAAAAAGGATCAGATATCATAGGATTGGCAATCCTAAATATGCGATCGTACAAATGCCAATATTTCTTCTTTCCCTTCTTTAAGTACCGTACTGGTTACAAAATGCTGAGGTAGCTCTGTCCAATTTTCTAGCATATCTTGACGTATGGCTTCTACTTTTTCTTCTCTTTTGGCAGGTTTGATACCGTCAATCTTGGTAAAGACAATAACAAAAGGAATCCGGCGCTCTCCCAACCATGACATAAACTCTCGATCTACTTTTTGGTGATCAATGCGGCTGTCTACCAACAGAAAAACACAGTGAAGGCTAGACCTGACCAGTAGATATCGCTCCAGCATTTGCTCCCATTTGGCTCTCTGTTTTTTAGATCTTCTGGCATAACCGTAACCTGGAAGATCGACTATGTACCAAGAGTTATCTACTTTAAAGTAATTCATCATCGTGGTCTTACCTGGCGTCTTCGACACTCTTGCAAGATCTTTTCGATCACAGAGATAATTGATCAATGATGATTTACCAACATTAGAACGACCAATAAAGGCATATTCGGGCAATCCATCTTTAGGACATTGTCCCTCCCTCTCAAAACTTCCTACGTAGTGTACCTCTTGAATATCCATATTGCGGCATCTTTTTTGCTCATTGATATAGTGATGAATAATCATGTATGATCTAACCTGATCGGGGTAAACCACTAATGCGTGGGTGCTCGGAGGTTAATCATAGGTTAAAAGAAGAACATGAGGCGTATTGCCATTCTTAGTTCTTCGTTTGTATTCAACTCTAACCAATTGTTGCAAGTATCATGAAAAATCTTTTGAAATCCATCTTACTATCCTCTTTTTTATTCCTAAGCGTATTATGTTATTCACAATTTGAAGCAGGTCTTAAATTTGGAATTAGCTCCATAGACGTAGTTTCCAATGGGATTAATGTTGATAATGGCATCCATAATCTAGAAATCAATCTCGGTGAAGCCGTATACGGATATCATTTTGGTCTCTATACCAGACTATCTTTCCTAGGTATCTATCTTGAACCCGCTGTACTCTTCAATAGCAATAGTGTCAATTACCAGATTGAAAATTTTGGGGAGTCACCTATCGTAGGTGAAATACTTAGTGAAGAATATCAAAATCTATCTGTACCTGTACTTTTAGGTATAAAAGCAGGGATCTTACGCCTGAGTTTAGGTCCTGTGGCACATATTCATATCGATAGTTCATCAGATTTATTTAATATCGATGGATACGAGCAGCGATTTAAAGAAGCTAACTACGGTATCATTGGTGGGCTCGGACTGGACCTGTGGAAGCTGCGACTGGACCTTCAGTATGAAACTAATCTTTCAGACTTTGGAGATCATATTGTGATCAATGGAGAGCAATATTCATTTGGTGATCAAGCTTCCCGCGTATTAGGTACTGTTTCTTGGAGGTTCTAATATCAAAATTAACACTTGGCATCATATTTGAAATATATCTAATACGTGTATAACTGCACTGTTAAAACCAACATAAAGGTCCGAGCTTGCTTGGACCTTTGAGATACATAGTTTTATATAGTGAACAAGTATTAGCTATCCTGCCCCTTGTAAGATCGCCTCATGATCATAGTTTCTAAAATCAACTGGTGCTACTCCCGATACGCCTTGCTCTTGCATATAGACTCCATACAGCACGTCTACATCAGCCATGGTACTCTTATTATGCGTCACAATGATAAACTGTGAGTCTTTTGAAAACTTCTGGATGATCTTATTGAACTTCTGGATATTGGCATCATCTAGTGGTGCATCGACCTCATCGAATACACAGAACGGTGCTGGCTTGAGTAAGTATAGTCCAAATAATAAAGCAATCGCCGTAAGTGTCTTTTCACCTCCTGAGAGTTGACTGAGTGACTTTGGTCGTTTTCCTTTCGGTTTGGCAATGATATCGATCTGCGACTCGACCGGATGCTCAGGATCGAGTAATATGAGATCACAGTCGTCATCCTCCGTAAAAAGACTGCGAAATACCTCTCTAAAGTTATTTCTTACTTCGTTGAATGCTGACAGATACCGTTCAGTAGCATTTTTTTGGATCTCTTCGATTGTATCCATCAATGATTCTTTAGCCTCTATTATATCATCTCTTTGTGCTGTGATACGTTCATGACGCTTTTGCATTTCCGCGTATGCCTCGACAGCCATTGGATTGACCTCTCCGTAGTTGTATAGTCTAGAACGCAATCGCTCGACCTTCATTTTGAGCTCCTCGTTATATTCTGGAGGTTCTTCATCAAAGGTAAATTGATGAAGGTCTATTTTAAACTCAATATTGATCCGCTCCGATACGGAGTTCATCTTCAGCTTAAAGTCCGTAAACTGGTCCTTTAGATTATTGATCAATAGTTGAGATTGATTTTGTGATCTTACTAGTTTTTTGATAGAATCTTCTAAAGCCGTAATTGCCTCTCGCTCTTTATGAAACTCAGCTTCTATTTTAGAAAATGACTCTGTTTTCTCTGTTTTTTGACCATAGAGTTTTAATAACTCAGCCTCTGCTGATTTACTTTTAGCAAGGTAGTCTTTGAGTTCTTTATCTTGTCGACTTCTATCCTGCTTGTAGTTTTGAATTCTACGTTCTAGTTCTTGTATCCTGTTTTGTTCAAAGGCTAGATCTTTCTTCTTAGATTGAATAATTCCTTTATCCTGAATTTCCTTTAGTTGCAACTTGTTATAAGACTCATAAAGCTTGCTCAGTTCTTCTGAAAACGCAGAAAGATATTGATCACTCCCCTCTTCCAATAGCATCTTTGATCTTTGGATATCAATCTCTTTATGAGACTTAATAAGTATTATATTTTGCTCGTGAAGGTCTTTTATTTTTAATTCCTCAAGCTCTATTTGTTGCTTCGTATTCGATTTTTTGAGTTCTCCTGCTCTTATTTTTTCGAGTGTATACTCATTATTCCTAAGCTGATCATTGAGTGCCTGTCGCGATTCATTGATTTGTTGAGCGATGGATTTAAATTCAATTTTTGATTTCTGTTGCTCGAGCTCTTGTAAAGACTCTTCAAACGAAACGATATCTCTTGACATCTGCTCTAGTGAGCTATCTAGTGATTTTAACTTCGTTTTTCTTCCTAATTTACTGCCTTCAAATAAACCTATCGATCCACCGTATATTTCCGATCCTCGATCCACAAAAACACCAGTTTTAGCCAATACCATGGTATTCTCCTCATATTTTAAAGAAGCACTATCAACCTCGCCACTATCTAAAATATAACAACGAGCAAAAAGGCTTTGTAGAAGACTTTTATACTTAGAATCACAACTCACCACTTCCATGGCTGAGATCATACGGGGATCATCTCCATAGGCCGTACTTACGCCATTATTCTCTTTGAGGCGGTCTAATACAAAAAAGTTGGCTTTTCCTTTTTGAGCCTCATTGAGAACTTCTATGGCTTTGTAAGCATCTTTTTCTGATCTCACAACGTAGTGATTCAAAAATGGCTCTAAATATTGCTCTATACATAGCTTAAAATCATCCTTGACCGATATCACATCTGATAATAATTCGAGATCCTGGTCCCATTCGGTTTTCAAAAACTTCAGTGAATCTGGGTAGCCCTCAAAAGACTCGATCATACTATGGATGAGTTCTCTTTCATTGCGGATGGCATCTTGCTTTCGAAGTATAACTGCGAGGTGTTTCTTTTTATCCTCTATCGTACTAGAGATGGATTGCAGTGACTCTTCCGCCTGTTGTCGCTGTTGTTCTAGCGTATCAACAATTTTCTGCAATCTTGCTATTTCTGCTCCGGCGGACTCACTTTGCTTTTGAGCATTGATGATCTGTTGGTCATACTCACTCAGTTCTGACTTTTTGGCTTGTATACCCGATTCTATATTTTCGATATTTAACTTAAGCAGAGCTTGGTTTTTTTCATTATCGATCAACTTGGTGTTTAATTGCTCAAGCTCTGCACTCTTTTGATCACTTTTGCTTTTTAATGTTTCAAATTCTCTTTTCTTGAAGTCATATTGCTGTTTAGACTTCGCGATATTATTCATCAAGCTCTGGTACTTTACCTCGAGATCTCCGATTGCTTTTTGACCATGATTTACAGATGATTTGTATTCACCTAATTTAGTCTCATCTTGAGTAATATTATTATCTAGGTACTGAATTCGCTCCTGTAAAAACTGCGTCTTCTGTATGGCAAGGCTTTTAGTATTTTCTAATGAGCGAATGGTTTCTAATTGTCTGTTTTGTTCTTTCTGAAACTCACTCAGCTGTTGCTCTTTCAGTAAATGATCTTTTTTCTCTTTGGCTAGCTTTGCTTCATCCTCGATAATCTTAGTATCTAGAGATCTATATAGGTCTTGCTCTTCTCTTATTTTTGTTTTTAAGG
>JAHDGW010000155.1 GCA_020631635.1 Saprospiraceae bacterium | reverse complement strand
CATTTTCTTGATATAAGGTGTCTTGTCCATTCATAAATCTCCAAGAAGGAGTATATCTATTTTCTTCTGCATCAAATCCTCCCACACCTACACGATGCCTAATTCTGCTGTTTTTAAATATTCTCTTTTCTTGATGTTTTTGATGTACATATTCTGGTCCTATAAACTCAAATAGTCTGTTATAGGCATCATTGTCACTTACGGCAAAAACTTTATTGATATAATGCTCAATATTAGCTGTATAATCTGATGATGTAGAGTCATATCGTACAGATGACTGAGGTGCTCTGAGCGAATCTATTTCAAGAGCTGATTTACGATTTATGTTCAACCCTGTTTCTTTTCTGATTTCGTTGATTCTCTCAAGTGCTAAAAAGGCAACCGGCATCTTTACAGTACTTGCAGGATAGAAGTAGATGTCATCACTCAAATTATATTCGTATGACTGAAATCGTATGCTATCCGATGTATGAAGTATACGAGTATATAAAACCTGCACCTCATGAGGAGTTGGATTATCCATCACTTGCTTGATGAGCGGGTTAGATGACTCTAGGATGTCATTGAGTGGATCTTGATTAGTAGAACAAGAGCAAAGCAGGAGCATGGTTGATAGTACTAGTAATATAGGTTTAAGCATATCAATTAAATTAGGACATTATTAATCTTAGGGCTAATGTAACCATAGAGGCATGAAGTACATAGAGTTTTATACAACTGAAACTTAAAACCATACAGCTCATGGAGATCACATAGATTTTTACCATTATGCTGAGTAACCTTAAGGTCTTCTAGACATGTAGACCAAATATTTAGGGCAATTTACAAAAGCTAATTTTGTTCTAAAGAGACATTAGTTGGCAACCGATACTGAACATAGTTAACCGATAACAGGTCAACTTATGAACTCTATAAACCAATTTACGCCTTAACTCGACTAAAGCCCATCGCATTCAAAATCCATCGAGGCAATGCCTTGTCTCTTGGTCGTTTACGCAGGTCGAGATACCAACCAATTTTTTTTAAGAGTGGAATCTTTTGTGTTTCTACAAACTCTATCAATGAACTATCAGGATCTTCAATATAAGCAAATTGACCTGCGGCTTCTCCCATGTCAAAATCACCGCTATCTACGGTAAATGCACATCCTTGGTCTTTGCAATATTGGCGCAGATGATCCATCCCACGTATATCGAAACACAGGTGTATATACCCCAAGTCTCCCCACATTCTATTTTTGAATATAGGTTTACCCGTATAATCTGATGCTTGAATGAGTTCTATCTGAGAAGATGCCAATAATGGACTGAAAGGTCCTTTACGAGGCTGGCTGTGACCCAAAACTACACGACGATATCGCTCCGATCCACCAGGTAGAGCATGCATATCATCAAACTGACCAGACCCGTCAAATAGAACTTGATCATAATGAAGTATTTTTTTATAAAAATCTATGGAACGATCCATGTCACTTACTCCAATACTTACACCCGCAACACCACCAGTATGGTGAAGTCCTTTTTTAAACCAATCATCAAAACCATCAATGATTTCAATGATATTGCCAAAAGGATCTTTGGCATAGAAGTGCTTAGCTCCGTAGGGAGTTGTATTTACCTCACATAAGGTTTCTAAACCAGTATTTTTAAAATAACTATAGCTTTTGTCAACATCAAAGCTGCGGAACTTACAGGTATAGAATCCAAGGTCCCCCAATCGTATATCAAAAGAAGCAGCTTGTCCTACTCTGGAAGTATATTGCCATATCTCTAGTCCGCCGCCCCCTTGGTGATTAAGTGCTAAAATGGCATGTCTAGATCTTGGTTCTCCTGCCGTGTAGGGTAGCATCAGAGCCGCCTCGGCAGCTTCATCAAATACTCTGAGGTCCATGCCAAGATGCTTTTGATACCAATGCCAAGTATCGTAAACAGCAGTATTACCGATGCCTACTTGTTGTATTCCGCTTATGATGTAGTCACTCATGTAGCTTATCCTACTACAAGTTCTTCCGTGGCATATACACCGGAGTCGAGCTTGGTTCTTATATCTTTGAATGCTACAATAGTCTGTGCAATATCATCTGCATTATGCACCGTAGTTGGGATTAATCTTAGTAAGATCATACCTTTTGGGATGACAGGATATACTACGATACTACAGAATATCTTATGATTTTCTCTGAGGTCATAGACGATCTTTTGAGCCTCCTCGACGGTACCTTTCATATATACAGGAGTCACACATGAGTTTGTGTTTCCGATATCGAATCCAGCATCTTTGAGACCTGACTGTAGCATATCCACATTTTCCCAGAGTTTATCTTTTAGCTCTGGCATGGTTTTGATCATCTCCAGTCGCTTCATGGCCCCTATAACGAAAGGCATCGGCAATGATTTGGCGAATATCTGCGACCTCATGTTGTATTTCATAAACTGAACTACATCATCATCTCCTGCTAAGAATGCACCTACACTTGCCATAGATTTAGCAAATGTTGCAAAATATACATCTATATCATCTTGTACTCCTTGCTCTTCTCCTGCACCTGCGCCAGTTGCCCCAAGCGTTCCGAAACCATGCGCATCATCCACCATGAGGCGGAAATTGTACGTTGATTTTAGATCTACTATTTCCTTTAGTTTACCTTGCTCTCCTCGCATACCGAATACTCCTTCAGATATTACAAGTATACCTCCACCCGTATTTTCTACAATTGATTCTGCTGACTTCAAGTGCTTTTCTAAACTCTCGATATCATTGTGCTTAAAGGCAAATCTCTTTCCCTGGTGCATACGCAGTCCATCCACAATACAGGCATGGCAATCTGCATCGTATACGACTACATCGTGCCTTCCTATAAGGCAGTCAATTGCCGACATGATACCTTGGTAACCAAAATTGACCAATACTGCCGCTTCTTTACTGACGAAGTCCGCTAATTGCTCCTCTAGATCATAGTGGTACTGTGAGTTGCCTGACATCATACGCGATCCCATAGGGTAGGCCATCCCCCAGTCTGCGGCGGCTTGTGCATCTATGGCTCTTACTTCAGGATGATCTCCTAGACCTAAATAATTATTGACTGACCATACAATGACTTCTTGGCCATTGAATTGCATTCTGTTAGAAAGTGGTCCTTCTAGTTTAGGGAAAATATGATACCCTTCAGAAGCTCTATACTTACCTAAAGGTCCTTTGTCTATTCTAAATTTATCAAATAAATCCATAGCTCAGTTTAGTGTTGGTGAGTACTACAATGACGTAGTGGCTGCTGCAAAAGTAAGCATAAGGCCTCAATACGACAAAAGCATTAGCCTTGTATTATGTAACCTTAGAGTTTGCGATGATTTTTCGTAGTAGATTAGGAAAAAACCTCCATACCCATACTGCCATTTTTGTTGATTTAAATCCACCTATAAGCACCTCTGGTTTTCTTTTTGCTATTGCTTTCAGCGCAATCTTACAAAACTCTTCGGTACTCATACCATTGGCTTGGGCATCATCCATAATGTTTTGAGCGCTACCATCTGAAGTGAGCGCATTTTTAGAAATATCCGTTTTGATAAATCCAGGGCATATCATGGTGATCGCTATATTGGTTTTATGCAGCTCTGCTCGTAGTGATTCGAAAAAGCCATGGAGGGCATGCTTTGCTCCGCAATAGCTACTTCTGACGGGAACTCCTATTTTTCCCGCGGTGCTTGATATGGTTACAAATTGACCTCTATTTTTCTCTAACATGTGAGGAAGTACAGCCTTAGTAAGTGCTACAGTACCGAGGTAATTGACTTGGATAAGTTTTTCATCCACTTCTATGATGGTATCTTTGACAAATGAACGCTGAGATATACCACCATTATTGATCAATATATCAATCGGGCCTACTTCTGTTATTAGTTCATCGGTAAGTGCTTTAAATCCTTGATACTGGGCTAAGTCCAAAGGTAATATTTTGACTGACTCAGGATTTGTACAAGCTTGTTTTACTTTATTTAGAGCCTCTACTTTGCGACTTGAGAGTATGAGCTTGGCCCCAAGTTTGGAAAGCTCGATACTCATTGCTCTACCGATTCCTGAGCTAGCCCCAGTGATCCAGATGGTTTTGTTGTTATAGTATGAGTCCATTATCCAATATTTATTACTCCAAAGGTTTTCAAAATAATAAAGATGACCATAATGACCAATAATCTATATGCCCATACTTCCATTCCCTTATATCTAGAGGCAATTTCACCAGTGACATATCCTCCTAGCCCTTGACCTATAGCCATGACCGCTCCTACTTTCCAATCCACCAACCCTTGAAAATGAAATATAGCCAATACGATGATAGAGTATAAAAACACGACCATATTTTTAATTGCATTAGACTCAATGAGATTGAGCTGAGCTATCAAAACAGTAATGATCAAAAAGAATATGCCAAACCCTACGTTGATAAACCCGCCGTACATACCCAATGTAAATAGAAGCGGGTACATATACCACCTTAGTTGATCAGTATAGCTTTTTTCGATTAGCCATCTTTTAGGTTTTACTAGTACCACTACTAGTACGATAAGCATGACATATTTAAAAAAAGACTTGAACTCTTCATTGCTGATATTGATAGCGATCATGACACCGACTATGGCACCTACTATGATGGGTATCATGATAGACCACGTCTTTGTGTTAAAGTTGAGCTTACCGTTTTTATGAAAAGCAAAGCTAGAAGCGGCACATTGAAATAATATGCCTACCCTGTTAGTGCCATTGGCCAGGTTGCCAGGTAAGCCAATTACCTCCATCAATATACCTAAAGTGATTGCAGAGCCGCTTCCAGAAAGAGTATTGATGGCTCCTGCGAAGAAAGCACCTACGATGGCTATAGCATAATGCAAGGGTTCTAGGTCGTACATGGGGCGAAGATTTTGATAAGTATTGGGCTATCCTAATCAAAAACAAAATATTTTATTCCTTAAACGCAACGAAACTCTCAATACTAGGATATATACTTATACCACCAACGAAAACAAAATTGAAGACAAACCTCCACTTTGACGTAATGAAGCCAAAAAGTTGAAGCTTTAGGAATAATACCTGATGGTATTATTCCCTTTTTTGTAAGTTGGGAAATTAATTGATTAAATCTAATAGGTAAGTATTTCTGAGGTATTGAATAGGACTTACGACATACAACGAATAATTAGAGGCTGCAAGGAGCTAGATGCTCATTTTCAGAAGCAAATGGTAGTCAAGTATTCGAGCTTGCTTTTCGCAATTTGTATTCGTTATGTTCGTACTCGTGAGCATGCGCAAGATGTAGTGCAAGAGACCTTTATTAGAATTTTCAAGGCAATCAAAAACTTTGACCCCGAGAAAGGAAGATTTGAATCTTGGATACGTAAAATTACCGTCAACGAATGCCTTAAACATTTGGATAAATGCAAAATCAAAACGCTAGAACTGACTGACTACGCTGAAGGTCACGAGCAGACTAATAATCAAGCAATCTCGAAACTCAACAGAGATGATCTACTCGAGGTAGTGGCTCAGTTACCGGATGGATATAGACAGGTATTCAATCTATCAGTGATAGAAGGTTATAACCATAGAGAAATAGGAGAGATGCTAGGTATCAAAGAGGTATCATCTAGATCTAACCTCTCCCGAGCTAAAGTCATTCTACGAGACAAACTACTTTCACTGCAAAAACAAGAGTCATGGGTGAAAACTATATGAATCAACATGTAAAAAATATGCTTTATAATCATCAGGTGTCGATAGACCCTGAAATGATCTGGAGTGGAATACAACAAAAGCAAAAACGTAAAGGGCTCATGTATTGGCTTATGAGCTCTATCGGGTTGGTAATTTTAGTAGTTGTGGTATGGCTTGTGGGACATTTTGGCTTTGTACGTTCTCAGGAAAAATTGCCAAGTCCTGACTCGAGCCAAGCTATGGCCTATGTATCACATGAAGAAAATTCTGCCAAAGATGAAAGTGCTACCGAAAAGATGGATATTATAGAGATAGTTGAAGAAAAATATGATACTGCTCCACTCATAAGTAAAGAACTAAAAAGTCTTGAACGTACGAGTAAAGTACTATTACAAAGAGAAACTATTTCGCAAGCCAAACCAAAGCTAAGTGCGATACCAGTAAATGAAGTAGAGCCAACCAAAAATATTATCAATAACATCGCTGAATGGAATGAAGGAGATGAAACACAAAGCCGTGATATCGTACCACTTACGGTAAAGAAAAGCTACACAGACAAGCTTTCCATTGACAAACTTATCATAGAAGAATTTCTTACCATCGATGCCCTTGATTTTTCATTATTAGAATATAATCGCCCCTACAAAAAGTTAAATCGTTCTAATAGACAAAGCTGTTATGCATTTGGTAAACAAAGACATCCATGGTCACTTTATGTATATGGAGGGCCGTCTATTTTGCTTAAAAATTTAAGTACTAAAGTTGAGGAAAATGAGACGTATCTGAGTCAACGGCAATCTTCTGAAAATGCATTAGAATCTTGGAGAGCAGGTGCTCAATTAAAATATAAGTGGGATAACGGCTTTTATGTGAAAGCTGGAATAGAAATGAATAGACTCAATGAGCAACTCGCATTTACCAATATGCGTGATTCTATGTATGTACTCACAGATCAGGTGATCAGAATTATTATTGATAGTGCTGGCGACACTACCGAAGTACTGGGAGATGTAACAGTGACGGAAACGACTACAGAAGATTGGGTCATTTATAATAAATATCAATTCGTCAATATCCCATTGCATGTGGGTTATATCAAGTCAAAAAACAGATGGTCATTTGCAGGAGAAGTTGGTTTACATATCAATGTATCTTTTTCATTTGATGGTCAGTTATTGACACCAACTGGACAACCGATTCAAGATCCCAGTTATTTCAAGACTAATGCAGGATCAGCTATTTCACTTACGGGTGGAGTAGGGTATCAAGTTTTGCCGAGAGCAAGGTTTTGGCTCACTCCCAGCTATATGAAATTACTAAGACCTATCAATATCGATGCATATCCCATCGATCAAGAATATAGTACAATGGGACTTTTAGCAGGTATTGAGTTTAAATTTTGATAAATGGTATTACTCGTTCTTCTTTTTTATGCCTAAGCCTGATGTAATATAACCCACTTGTGATTCCTTCTATGGAAATGTTTAGTTGATTAGACACAATAGCAGATTCAGTGATTACTTGGCCTAATTCATTTATAATTTGATATGTAGTAAATGAATTAAGATTAGGATGTAATATATCTAAGCGATCACTTGTTGGATTCGGGTATAGACATACATTTACTAGATCTATCTCAGATATATCTGTATTGATTCCGAAGTTTTCCAGATTGAAATTAAAGAACTTCTTCCAAGATCCACATTGGGCACCAAAATCTCCCTTGGTACCATAATCTAGACCAATGATCAATTCATTGTTATAAATCTGAATTTCATTAAGTTGAACGATCTCATTAACATCTATGAGCATTTTTACTATTCCTAAAAACTCAGGTTCTGCATTTATTTTTCCTCTGTATATATGAAGCTCATCAGAGTCCACTGTTTTCAAGACAAT
>JAHDGW010000154.1 GCA_020631635.1 Saprospiraceae bacterium | reverse complement strand
ATTAACAGTCCAGGTGGTTCTGTTATAGCTGGGTATTTATGACACCATGCAATATTCCAGATATAGGTACTATTTGTACAGGATTAGCGGCAAGTATGGGCTCTATATTATTATGTAGCGGCACCAAAGGAAAAAGAACTTGTCTACACCATAGTCGAGTAATGATCCACCAGCCTAGTGGAGGCATGCAGGGTCAGTTTACCGATATGGAAATCAGCTATAATCTGATCAAAGACCTGCGTAAAGAATTGTACGAAATCTACACCGTGCATACAGATAAGGATTTCGAGACGATAGAGAAAGACTGCCTAAGAGATAATTGGATGACGGCAACAGAAGCCAAAGACTATGGTCTTGTAGATGAAGTACTCGATCGTAACAACCCAAGAAAAAAAGAAGCCTAAGTTTTAGTTTTTGATAGACTAACAAATATAACCATCCATGAAAAATAAGAAATGTTCGTTCTGCGGACGTGATGAGAAGGAAGCGATGATATTGATCGCAGGTATAGATGGTTATATTTGTGAAGTTTGTGTTGATCAAGCGAATGATATTATAGAAAGTGAGCTCAATCAAAAATCTACTGCTGATATTTCTGAGGAGTTTTCATTACCAGAAAATATTACACCAGTGGATATCAAAAACTATCTAGACCAATATATCATAGGTCAGTTAGATGCCAAAAAATATCTATCGGTTGCAGTGTATAATCATTACAAAAGACTCAAGCATAATAGCGACGATATTGAAATTCAAAAATCGAATATCCTTTTTGTTGGTGAGACCGGTACTGGTAAGACGTTATTGGCAAAGACCATAGCTAAATTTTTGGACGTACCTTTTACCATAGTAGATGCTACGGTATTTACAGAAGCAGGGTATGTTGGTGAGGACGTAGAGAGTATGCTAAGTAGACTGCTGCAGTCTTGCGAATTCAATGTAAATGCCGCTCAAAAAGGTATAGTGTATATCGATGAAATCGATAAAATTGCCCGAAAAAATGATAACCCCTCTATCACAAGAGATGTATCAGGAGAGGGAGTCCAACAAGCGATGCTGAAGATGTTGGAAGGTACAGTGGTATCTGTACCACCACAAGGTGGTCGTAAGCACCCAGAGCAAGAGTTAATCAAAGTGGATACTTCAGATATCCTTTTTATTTGTGGAGGAGCTTTTAGTGGTATAGATAAAATCATTGCGAAAAGGCTCAATACTCAAGTCATTGGTTTTGGTAAGAAAGATACGGAGCGAGTAGAGAAAGACGAGTTACTTAGATATGTAACGCATAAGGATATAAAGTCATTCGGTCTTATACCTGAGCTTATAGGAAGGCTTCCCGTACTTACTTACCTAGAGCCGCTAGACAAAGAGACTCTAGTGAGGATACTAGTTGAACCCAAAAATGCATTGATCAAGCAATATCAGAGGTTGTTTGAGCTCGAAGGTATAAAACTCAATTTCGAGCCTGATGTATTAGACTATATGGCAGAAAAGGCCCTAGAATACAAGCTAGGTGCACGTGGTCTACGATCTATATGCGAAGCAATATTGACGGATGCTATGTATGAGTTTCCTTCCCAAAAGGATATCAAAGAGTTTACGATTGATCTCAAATATGCGGAGTCGAAAATAGAGATCAGTAGTATCAATAAGTTGAGGGCAGCGTAAGTATAGAGTTTAATATTTATTAGCATTCCGAGCAGCATTCCCACGTGTTTGAGCATTAGCATCTTTTTTGAGTAAGATTTATTTTAAAATTCTTGCGAATAGTAATTTTTTACCTTCCAATACTTTACAGTATCTATTATTGATTGCTTAGGTGGTGGTAGTAGCTGCTGGGGTACAATTAATATAGAAGAGAAGCTACTTCCCGAGATAGCATGTCCAGCAGATGTCACGATTTCATGCAATCAAGATCAAGAAGAGAGAAGTCCGGTTACTAATGAACTACTTACAGGAGAAATGATTCTGTTGACATGTGAACCAGGCGGTAATGGTTGGTATGAGGATATATTTACTGATAATGGCAATTGCAGTGATCCTAGAGCTACCATTATTAGGACTTGGTACTTTGAGGACTCAGCAGGTAATGAGGTTAGTTGTGTTCAAAATATCACGATTGACGCATTTGATTTGGCTGACGTAGTATTCCCAGCAGATTTTGATGATAGTAATCCTTTCGATTGTCAAGAAGTTGCAGAGATTGCACTATTGACAACACCAGAAGGGTATCCATCTGACCCATTTGATGGTACAGGTTATCCTACACTCAATGGTATACCCGTACAAGTTACTGGTAATCTATGGGAGTAAGTATGAATGTCAGTGATGAGATATATGATATATGTGAGGGCTCATATGAAATACTGAGAACCTGGAAAGTAAGAAATATGTGTGGTGCGGTTACACCTACCAATCCACTTGTACACATTCAAGTCATTAAAGTACTGGATAGTCCTTACCAGGTGATCGCTGCAGATATCAACGGAAATGAGTCGGTAAGTGCACTAGACCTGATCGAATTACGTAAGTTAATCTTAGCGGTTTATGATGAACTACCAAATAACGAAAGTTGGAGATTTGTGGATTCTAAGCAAACATTCGAGGACTTATTTGCACCATTCCCATTTGATGAGTCTATTTCTGTCCTAAGTTTAGATACTGATGAAATGAATGAGAATTTCATAGGTGTCAAGATTGGAGATGTGAATGGAAGTGTAGTAGCAAATGCAAATAGTCCAAGTACAGAGGTGAGATCTTCTGAGACTCTAGATTTAGTGTTTGATAATACATCTGTTTTTGCAGGTAATACGGTAAGGGTAGATGTGAGTTCATCCAATTTTACAGAGGTATTTGGGTATCAATTCACCTTAGCGCTTACAGATTTAGAGTTAGTAACAATAGAGTCTGAAGTACTACCTATTGATCCTAGCATGTATGTTGTACACGATAATGGAAATGTAGCAATAAGTTACGCTGATATCGCAGGAGCTACTATCGATCAAGATGAAGTATTATTCACCTTGGTATTAGAGGCTAAATCAGATAATGACTTAGAAAGCATGATTAGAATGACGGATAATATCACAAGATCTGAAGCATATAAATATGAGTCTCTCGATGTGATCAATGTTGAGTTATCAGCTAGAGATAGTAAGAGATCACGATATGAGTTATTACAGAATGAGCCAAATCCATTTACGGAGGCTACTTCAGTAGAATTTGTATTGCCAGAGTCTGCTCAAGCGACCTTGACAATTTATGACGCATCAGGTAGAGTGATAAAGGAGATTGTAAATGATTATGAATCAGGATACAATACCATACAATTGGGTAAGGAAGAGTTGAATGTTTCAGGAGTTCTATACTATGAGCTGCAATCTGGATCATTCATAGCCTCTAAGAAGATGATTGTGATAGAATAATCATAAAATACAGATGAAATAATGAGGGGGTTCGCTTGCAAGCCCCTTTTTTTATGCCCATTTTCGTTGTATGCAGAATTATAAGCTACTTATAGACTATGATGGTACTCTGTTTAAAGGTTGGCAACGGCAGTCCAAAGTACGTTCTGTACAAGGCGATATAGAAGTGGCTTTGTCCACTTTACTCAATCGACCAACGGATCTCATAGGATGTGGACGTACAGATGCTTCGGTTCATGGTAAAAATTACGTAGCCAATTTTTTAACCGCTAGTGATATTGATCTCAAGCAATTTAGGTATCAGATCAATAGGATATTAGAACGCGATATATTTATACGATCGATTACCGAAGTAGAAGAGGGCTTTCATGCTCGTTTTGACGCGGTGTCCAGATCGTATCAATATTTTATAATATCAGAGCAGGATCCTTTTCTCAATAGATATTCGTATCGTAGCCCTTACGAGCTAAATAAAGATATACTAGATGCTTGCGCCGCTTTAATTTTAGAAGGGGAGGACTTTGCTTCCTTTAGTAAGACGGGCTCTGATAATACGGGATCTAGATGTAAGATTTTTAACTCATTTTGGGAGTATAAGGAGCTTCGTGGAAATCATCATCTCATATATAATGTGAAAGCGAATCGTTTTTTAAGAGGAATGGTGAGACTCCTTGTATGAGCGCAGATCAATGTCGCTCGTGGTAAGATAAATATAGAGACTTTTCGAAAAGCTCTTCTTGAGCAACATAATATGGGTATCAATTGGAGTGTACCTGGGCATGCTCTATTTTTTATAGGCGCCGAATACTGATTTATATTACAATTTTTGGTTAAAAACGGTTAGTTAACCCATAAGCCATTGCGATTGTAATTATCTTTTTCAACACATCATAGCATAGCAAAAAAAAGCCTGATACAGAATGCATCAGGCTTTTTTTAATTTGTATTGTCTTTGGGGTAATGATTACTTACCTCCATCTAGTTCATCTTGCCATGCTTTGAGTTCATCCCACTTTCCTTCAGCAGCCATTTTAGCTTGTGCAGGCCATGTGGTTGGGTCATGCATTTTATATCTATTCCCAGCAGCCAGTAAGATCTCTTTGATCTGATCAGCACTAGCATCAGCTACTTTTGCAAAAGTCTCTAACCCACCTTCAGCAAGAAGAGAAGCAATTTTAGGACCTACACCCTCTATTTTCTTAAGATCATCAGCTTTAGCTTCGGCCTTGGGAGCTGCTTTTTTTGTTTCCTTTACAGGAGCTGCTGCCGCCGCAGGTGCTGCTTTAGGCTTTTCTGCTTTTGGAGCTTTTTTTGGAGCTGAGGCTTTAGTAACTACTTCTCCTTCAGGAGTAACACTTACATATGTCCTATTATTTTTTCTTTTCATGAAAGATACTGTACCATCGACACGTGCATGTAAAGTATGATCTTTACCCATGTATACATTTGTACCTGCATGAAATCTTGTACCTCTCTGTCTGATAAGGATATTTCCCGCTGTTGCAAATTGACCACCGAAGAGCTTCACTCCCAGTCGTTTACTATTACTGTCACGTCCATTGTCCGTAGAACCTACACCTTTTTTATGTGCCATTGTTTATAGTCTTTTTGATTAGTGAATTACCCGACGATACTGTCGATTTTTAACTTAGTAAATCTCTGGCGGTGACCATTCTTTACTTTATAACCTTTTCTTCTTTTCTTTTTGAAAACGAGTACTTTATCACCTTTTTGGTGACCTAGAACAGTAGTTTTCACAGAGGCTCCGCTCACTTTAGGACTTCCTATAGTAGTAGCGCCTTCTTTACCTAAAAGTAATACATCATCAAAAGAAAGATTGTCTCCTTCTGACGCATCTTGCTGGTGGACGAAAATCTCTTGACCTTCCTCTACTTTAAATTGCTGACCAGCAATAGATACTATTGCAAACATGTGTTGTAATTTAAATATTATTAATGGGCGGCAAAGATAAACTAATTATTTGATAATCTCTAGTATAGATAGGGGTGTAGCTCTCATATATTTTTTACTATTATAAGTATTTTCAGATTATGATTATGTTAGTGGTATGATAATAATTACCGGAGCTCGAGGATTTATAGGATCATGTGTAGCTAACTATTTGTATCGTAAGGGAAGCAAGGATCTCATTCTGGTCGATGAGCTCGAAAGAGACGATAAAAAATTGAATGTCAGCAATCTCCCCCAAGAGCTTTTTATACCAAGAGAAAAACTACTCGAGTCATTGACGAGCGGTGATATCATTCCTGAATCGATCATTCATTTAGGTGCACGTACAGATACCACTTCAACTGATAAAAGCATTTTTAATCGCCTAAACTTAGAATACTCTAAAAGCTTATGGAATATCGCTGTGAAGTATGATATACCATTTATTTACGCAAGTAGTGCTGCGACGTACGGTCTCGGAGAACACGGTTATACTGTAGATTTGTCTATAATCGACCAGCTTACTCCGCTTAATGAATACGCTCGGTCCAAACAAGAATTTGACCTTTGGGCGCTGGCTCAAGATAGTAAACCCTCTCAATGGGTAGGGCTGAAATTTTTTAATATATATGGGCCTAATGAATATCATAAAAGCCGTATGGCTTCTGTAATCTTTCATACCTTTCATCAAGTCTCGCGTACCGGAGCAATGAAATTATTCAAATCTCATAAAGATGATATTGCACATGGTCACCAAGCTCGTGATTTTGTTTACATCAAAGATCTACTTGAGGTCATCAACCACTTCATAGATCATCCTGAGCATAGTGGTATCTATAATCTGGGTACAGGCATTGCTAGAACTTTTTTGGACTTAGCTAAATATACCATGCATAGTATGGGCGTTGCGGAGGATATAACCTTTATAGATACACCAGTAGATATCAGAGATAAATATCAGTACTTTACAGAGGCAGATATCTCCGGATTGCGCAGTGCCGGTTATCAGAAAGCCTTTTTTACATTGGAAGAAGGAATAGAAGATTATGTAAAAAATTACTTATCAATCAATAAATATTATTGAGGAAGTACTCTTCTCATTTCTGCGTAATAGATAAGGTTATAGCTCTCTTCGCTAGTACTTAAAAACCGTCTTTCCATTCTGAAGTCTCCAGTGCTATTGGCTATATATTCTATGATTAGGCCCTTCATATTTCGATATTCTCTTTTGAAAGTGCCTCCATAATCATTGAATGGTTGGTGTATCTTCCAAGTATCGGCTTGCCAAAAAGTATCTACTGATAAGTCCTGATTATTAGTATCAATAGCAAGTCCAGCAAGGGGAAATTGTATATGTTCTATTTGGAAAATACTATCCTCGTGAAACTGCTTATAAAATTTTACAAAAGTGGCAGGAAGCTGATTATTGCGGTCATTATATGCTGCTTCAATTTCAGATGTACTATTATTTTCGCCCTTGCAGGATATTAACACAATTATGATAGCGGAGAAAATGATGGCGTAAGTTACTTTCACTATTCTTTAGTTTCTATGGCGGTCACCAAAAGGTAGTCCTCCATTATTATACGACCTTTCAGATTAAAAATTTTTGGAAAATTTTCTTTCAATACATATCCTTCTGACGAGAAAATACCTTCCGTTATTATGGGGGCCTCTACGAGGAGTTCAGATTTGAACTCTACTTTCTTACGACCATATGCTTTGTAGAGGCATTCTTTAGCACCCCAGAAGTAATGGAGCTCTTGAATTCTATT
The DNA here is from genome assembly GCA_020631635.1 of Saprospiraceae bacterium. Taxonomy (GTDB): domain Bacteria; phylum Bacteroidota; class Bacteroidia; order Chitinophagales; family Saprospiraceae; genus JAHDGW01. The sequence goes on along the minus strand of JAHDGW010000154.1, from coordinate 483 downwards.
ACCTGGGGGTATACCATCTAGCTCATGCACATTGAGAAACTTATTAGCTATTCTTTCGATTTTAGGCACTATTTTTTGGATATCGATACCCACCACTTTGGGGCTTGCTATTACAGCTACTAATTCATGACTATGGCTAAATGATATCGAGTATTTTGAATCTTTTAGGAATGGTTTGCCCGCATCATCTTTGACACAGACAGCTCTCACGTCCCTACCAGTCATTTTGTGTAAAAGAAATCTGCTGCATAGATATTCTAATGGTCTTTTACCTTTTAGCGTTTTGAAGTACTCCTTCTCAGTTGCGGATAATTCTATTTGTGATAGAAAAAAATCACTGTCTTCCTCTAGTTTCCAGACTCCTATTTCTGTTTTATTATCTAATACGGTATGTTCTAATAATGGCATAATGCAAATATATGCCATTCAGAGATGCTTTTATATGTCTCAAGCAATAGTCTAAAATAAAGTAACTCTGCAGAT